>JAQCMX010000225.1 GCA_028274885.1 Haloarculaceae archaeon | reverse complement strand
GATGGGGCCTGTTTGACCGGGCCACAGCCCTACACAGGGGAGAAAACGAGAGTTTCGCCGGTATGCTGCCGGTTCCCCTTGAGTGCGGGTTGGAACCTCGAACGCCACGCTCGGCGGAAATCCGATGGTCGGATTCCACGTCCTTCAGGGCGTGGAGGAGGTCAATCACCCACGAACAGTGACACCGGCAGGAGGGTCTCTCACACCACCGCTTGGTGTCCGGATCCAGGTGAGAGAGGGTGTCGTGACACAGTTTACAGCGGTAGCGAGGCGAAAGCCCATCGGCTTTAGCCGTGTGGAGGATGTCAGTGGGCCCAATCGACACCGGTGATCTCGAATCGTGCACCACCGCCGCTGCCCTCGGTTATCCCGATCTCCCAGCCGTGTGCCCGTGCGACTTCCTGTACGACCAAGAGCCCGAACCCGGTGCCGTCTTTCGCGGTTGAGTACCCCGCTTCCAGCACGCGTTCACGCTCGTCGTCAGGGAAGCCGGGCCCGTCGTCGGCCACGTAGAATCCGCTGCGGTCGTCCAGTTCAGCGATGGTGATTCGTACGTCCTCACCGCCGTGTTCGACGGCGTTCTCGATAAGATTCTCCAGAAGCTGACGCAGATGCGACCGATCTGCCCGGATTGTGCGGTTCGTGTCGAGAATAAGCGTTGCGTCGCCGGTTATCGTGAACTCCCTCACCTCGTCGACGACTTCCACCAACTCGACCGGTTCAGCGTCCGTCTCGGAGATCCCCTGGCGGGCAAGCATCAGGAGATCGTCGATCAGCCGTTCCATCCGCTTGTGGGCCTCCGAAACGTCCGCCAGGTGGCTGCTCTCAGATTCCGCACGGGCCAACTCCAGCCGCCCTTGAGCGACGTTGAGCGGATTTCGAAGGTCATGAGAGACGATACTGGCGAACGCTTCGAGGCGCTCGTTTTGACGCTCCAGTCTGTCTACAGCCTCCTTGAGTTCCGCCTGGACCTGCTCTGCTCTGCGTGCCCGTGACAGCGTCCGTGCCTTGTTTATTCCGACCCCCAACCCGCCGACGCTACCGAGTCCCCCGGCGAGCATGACCGAAAAGATCGGGCGATCGATATCGGTCGGAGCCGTCAGTATGAACACCACCATGACACCGAGCATCAGGCAGAACCCACCGAGTGTCCAGATCGTAACACGCGGGAGCAGTTTCGTGTCAAGATCTGACTGTCTCACCCGGTACCCGCCGTACACGAGGGCCGCCCCGAGCCCCGCAATCAGGAGATACCGGGATGCCGTCTCCCACAGTGGACTGCCGGTTGTCGTGAGACGGAGTGACCAGGCCACGGCAAATCCAACGTACAGGACCCCCAGAACCAGGACTATCCGTACCCCGTCAACCGCAGACAACAGGTGGCTACTATAACTCATTTGTCGGTGCTGTCATATTTTTCTAACATGTAGCCCAGACAGAACCACGATCGCCATCAGACGCACCACAATCGGTCCCACGATGACCACCCTGTACCCCGCCACAGAGCACCCGATATCTCCTCGTTCCGGGTACTCTATCCGGAGAGTAGTGCCGGCTATCGGGACAACAGAGCCTTGACCATCGGGCACTACGAACGATGCTGGATCTCACGTGATGACATATAACTCTCACAGGAATATAACCGATGCGTCTAAATTATTATATCTGAAAACGACGTAAACAGACGTGTGACCGTCCGCGATCAGCTGTCCGAGACGTTGATCGGGGCACCGGTTCTTTTCGCCGATGTACACGTGGAGAGTCGCGCGCACCGTCAACTCAAATATTGATAACTTGCGCGAGGATCCGGGACAGGGGGCATAGATATCAATTGTCCTGCACAGCGGCGACGGTTAGCAGAGTTCAGGTGTCCCGAGAGAGCAACTCCAGTAACTCGCCGAGGATAGCAAGTGCAAGCGGGCCGACGACGATACCCACGAGTCCGACAGTGAGAAATCCGCCGACGAACCCGATGAAATAGACACTCGAAGAGAGTGGGCGTGGGTCATCCAACCGGTATCGACCTTCCGCGACGAACACCCGTGGTATCGCAACGAGAAACAGAATCCCGAGCAGCCCGATCAGCAGCGCACTCACCGGTTCACCGACGAGCAGGTGGTAGAGGCCGAGACCGGCAACCAGCGGTGCAGGGCTCACAAACGGGAGGATCCACAGGAGCGCGGCGGCCAGCGAAAAAACGAGCGGCAACGAATAGCCGAGCAGACTAAAAACCGCGATTCCGGAGATATAGGTGACTGTGAGACCGACCACAGCCAGTACGTAGTGCCCGAAAAGCACGTCACGAACGCGCCAGTGGACAGCGTCGACGACGCCGTGGTATCGGGAGGGGATTGCGTTGTATGCCAGCGGTCGCAACTGTTCATGATAGTAAAGCAGTGCGAACACGACAAAGGCAAACACGACGAACTTCGACGCGAGTACCGATAGCTGGGCAAGAAGAGCGGGCGCGAGGTCGCTCAGACCCGGGATGAACTGCTCCTGTACCGTACCGAGGTCGACGGTGACGGGTGACTCACCGATGGTGAATTCTAGCTCATCTGGGGTCTCACGGACGAATTCGATCGTTTCCTGCCGGCGGAGAAATAGGACGACACCGATCGGAATAAAAAGAACCAGAACAACGACGATCACAAAAAACGACGAGACGATCGCACTCCAGTACGCTGGCACGCCACGACCCATAAGCCACCTGTGAAAGGGCAGCAAAACGTACGCGGCTGCGATTCCCAGAACGACAGTCCAGACGACCTGGGAGAGCACAACGGCAGCGAACGCGACGGTCAGAACCGTCAGTGCGACCAAAATTCGCCGTCGGTTCCTGCTCACACTCGGAGATGGGTGGATGTCCTCTAAAATATTCCCATATGCTCGAACGGTGTTCCCGATCTGTTCCTGCCACTCTCTGATCCCGGTGGGCGTCTCGCGTGAGTTGACCCACTCGGCGCTGTCACCTCCCGTGGCCCGAATGCTGTGGACAGTCGTACACTCGGCAGCCGCGTCTAATCCGCGCTCGAAGGTGATCGTGTCGCCGTCTTCCTCGACCGTTTGGTGCTCGCTGGTACAGGTGGACCCTCAGATCTTCGACTTCGACGGCCGCCGGGACTGTACCTGATGCTCACACCGTCTTCTGGAAAAAAACTCGAAGACGATCGTAGAACTGGGCCTCGAACCGTCTTAGGACGGACACGCAGTCTCGTGAAAAACGACGCCTCTCGGTTGGGGATCAGATATCGACTCGATCACCGATCTCGATCACTTCGAGCGTCTCCGGGTGTTCGAAACTCGCTGCGTGTCTGTGGAGAACAGTCGGATCCGCGGTCAGCCCCTTCCACATGTCCCAGTGTGTCGGAAGGAGTCGCCGAGCGGACAGCTCGTTGGCGACCTCGATTATCATGTTCTCGTCGTTGTACCAGGTGGTGCACTCGGGCTCGCGAGTCTCCTTGTCGGGGATCATCCCGGTCGTCCCGAAGGCAACTGCCGCAAGATCGACATCGTAGCGTGCCCCAATTTGCTCGAACGCACCGGGGCGTGCGTCACCTGCGTGCACGAATGTACCGGACGGATGTTCGAAGACGTACGCGACAGGATGGTCTGCGTCCGGATCGTTGGCCTGTTCGACGTGGACTGTCAGGTCCCCGAGGGTCACCGTTTTTCCCTTCTGGACCTCGCGTAACTGGTCGGAATCGAGCGCCCAGGAATCGGTCCAGCCCTCCGATTCGACGATTTCGAGGCTCGCATCCGGCGCATAGAAGTTCGCTCCCGTCGATTCGAGCATCGGAGCCTGTGTCTCTTCGTGGACGTGGTCGGAGTGCTCGTGGGTTGCGAAGATCGCGTCCGCCTGTGATACATCGTCCGGATTAAATGGAACCGGGATCATCCTGATCGTCCGCGGGGGATCACCGGTCCCGAGATACGGGTCGACGTACACCGTTTCCCCCCCTGTGGATCTCAGCGCGAAGCCGTTACAGCCCAGATACCAAAGCGCCAGTCCATCCGGTTCGGCCGACTCGATTGCTTGCGGGAGCCAGTCGCCCCAATCACTTTGTATCATGTACGGGGAAACCAGAGCGACGAGTAAACCGCTGACGATCCCTGTGACGAAGCGTCGTCGTTATACGCCCAGAGTGGATACGGAGGGTAATGAGTCAGGATTCACGCCCTGCGGGGGATCTGAGAAAGACGGGTATGTCTCTGCAACACGACCGCGAGTGGGATTACGAACTCGACAGGGTCATTTCGGCGGTCGACGAGCGCGGCGCCGAAACCGTCGGACTACAGTTCCCGGAAGGGCTCAAACGGCGGGGACCTGGGGTCGCCGATGATCTGCGGGATATCCTTCCCGAAGATGTCTCTGTCCTCATTTCGGGACAGCCCTGCTATGGGGCGTGTGACCTCGATACGGAGTTGATGCGCCGGAGCGACGTGTTCGTCCATTTCGGCCATTCACCGATGAAAGAGTCGGAAAGCATTATCTACGTTCCGCTGTTTTCGAACGTCGAAGTCGAACCGATCATCGAGTCCGCAATGGGGACGGAACTCCCAGACCCGGATGCGGATCCCGACGTCGGCCTCGTGACGACCGCACAGCACATGAACAAGTTCGATGGCATGAAAGCCCAACTCGAATCGGAAGGGTACACCGTCCACACCCGCCGGGGTGACGAGCGACTCACCCACGAGGGGCAGGTACTTGGCTGTAACTACGCCTCGGCGGACATCGACGCCGAACAGATACTGTACGTCGGTGGCGGCAAATTCCACCCTCTGGGCCTGGCGATGGAACACCAGGACAAGCACGTCGTCATCGCGGACCCGGTCAACAACACTGTCTCCGTGGCAGAGCCGGACCAGTTCCTGAAAGAACGCTACGCGACGGTTCACAAGGCGATGGACGCCGAAACCTGGGGGATCATCTACTGTACGAAGATCGGACAGGGGCGGTGGGAACAGGCCAAGGAGATCGTCGACGACAACGACAACGCCTATCTCATTACGATGGACGAGATTACCCCCGACAGGCTGCTGAACTTTGGGCTAGACGCCTACGTCAATACGGGCTGTCCACGGATCACGACCGACGACGGGCCACAGTTCGATTCACCGATGCTCACGCCGGGGGAGTATCGGATCGCGATCGGCGAGAAACCACTCGAAGAACTCGAATTCGACACCTTTCACGGGACGTGGTAGGATGGGACACCATCTCTTCGATCCGTCGAAGATCGAGCGACTCGAAGATCCCACCAGATTTCGGTTCTGTTCGCGTGAGGAACTCCTCCAGCACTTGCCACGTGGTGACGATAGCTTGCTTCTGGATGTCGGCAGCGGTTCCGGCTTCTATACCGAGGAACTCGCGCCATTCGTCGGGCAGATAGTGGGACTCGACGTGCAGTCGGTGATGCACGAGCGGTACCGAGAGCGCGGTGTCGCCGGCAACGTCTCCCTGGTTACCGGCGAAGCAGAGCGTCTCCCGTTTCCGGACGGTGTCGTCGATGGGGTGGTTTCGACGATGACCTTCCACGAAAGCACAACGGATCGGTCACTGGCGGAACTCTACCGCGTGAGCGGTGAGGAAACGAAAATCGCCATCGTCGACTGGTCGGCGGAGGGAACCGGCAACGCCGGACCACCACTCGAAGAACGGTACGATTCCTCGCAAGCCCGCAGAATGCTCGCGGGTGCTGGCTTTACAGTACTGACCGCTGCGGAACGGACGGAAACGTTCCTGGTGGTCGCGACCCGGCAATGAGTCCATATGTCGGCCCGATCACGTTCCGCGTCTGAACCCGCGTCGCTACCTCCAATCGCTACGAGCTAGCCGCCGACACAACGAACATTCGCTGGTGAGCCAACACGTCCGAGTTTGGATCCGAATCGGGGCCGCCCAGCCGTTTGCCGCTCGCTATTATCGTGGGTTATTTACAAAGACTTTTGTATTAATACCGAATATGGTACGATAATGGCCACAAAAAGCGAGCTCACGCAACAGCTCGGCGTGGTCGTTGGCTTCGACGACCCACGGGCCGATCTGGAGCAGTACAGGACACCTCCGGAACTCGCTGCGCATCTGGTCCACACTGCCGATCTCCAGGACGACATCGACGGTCGACTCGTGTTAGACCTCGGTTGCGGTACCGGCATGCTCGCACTGGGTTCGGCGCTCCGGGCGCCGGCGCGCGTCGTAGGGCTCGATATCGATCCCGGACCGCTGGGACTGGCCCGAGAGAACGAACGACGGGTTGCCTCGACCGCCGAGGTGTCCTGGGTTCGCGGTGACGCAACCCAGCCGTCACTGAACCCCCAGGCTGACACCACAGTCCTCATGAACCCACCGTTTGGCGCACAGGACGGGAACGAACACGCCGACAGAGGGTTTCTGGAAAGCACGAGCGATCTCGCTGACGTATCCTACTCGATACACAACGCTGGCAGTTCCGGGTTCATCGAATCGTTCGCCGGCGAACACGGCGGTGAACTGACCCACGCCTTCCAGGCTCAGTTCGAACTGCCACGGGCATTCGATTTTCACACAACTGATACCCGCGAGATCGAGGTCGAAGTGTTTCGTATCGAGTGGAACTGACGGGCACGGGGAACCGATGTGACGCTCATCAGCATCAGTTTACCGCCCCTCTGGTCGGTGAGGCTCGATCGACACGGTAGGGTCGTGTGGTCGAGAATCGAAAAGAAAGACGTAGCCCGCGCTCCCAGCAGCTACAATGTCGGAGACCACGCTCGCGGAGTTGCTCGCACGGAACGAGAGACACGCGGAATCGCTGCCCGAGAGCTACTTTGACGCCGTCGAGGACAGCCAGGAACCTGCCGTCGTGTCGATCTGCTGTGCGGACTCCCGTGTTTCCCAAGAGGGAATGTGGAACGTGAGGGAGCCCGGTTGGGTGTTTACCCCGAGCACGATCGGGAATCAGGTCTGGGATACCCGGGACGGCAAACGGATCGTCGACGGTAGTGTGCTCTATCCGATCTCCAATACTGACACCGGCGTAGCTGTCGTGGTCGGTCATTCCGGTTGCGGTGCGCTTACAGCCACCCTGGAGGCGGTACAAAGCGAGACAGCCACCGTCGGCGAAGACGTCGGAAAGTGGATCAAAACGCTCGTTCCGGTTGTCGAGGCCGGACTCGAACAGGACGGGATAGATGCCAGTCGGGACGTTTCACTGGTAAATCAACTCGTCGAGTTCAATGTGGACAGACAGGTCGCGTTTCTCCGCGAAAGCGACTCTGTCCCCGGGTCGACAGACGTCTATGGATTTGTCTACGATTTCCAGGGTGTCTACGGCGACACTCGAGGGCGGACATATCTCGTCAATGTCAATGGCACAACTGACATCCAGGCGATCCGAGAGATGGTCCCAGAGGCCTACGCTGTCGCAGTGCGTCGATTGGTAGACGGGTGAGAATAGCTGCCGAGCCTACCGCTGGAGATGCTGATCTCCGTTCCGTACCGAAAGCCAGCGTCTTTGAACGCTTTCGGCGCGAACTGGACCTCGATTTCACCGCTGTTATAAAAAAGTATCTCGGGATCGATCCCGTATTATACCGTTGGCTGTACGTCTTTCAAGAATTTCGCCACCACGTGGCGAATATCGTAGATCACTTACGGCCAACAGTATGAGATCCCTCCTGTCTACCGTGGAAGACTGCCCGCGTTTGCGCTGGGGTGGGTATCGTGTCTACGAGTCGCCAGCTTCGATACCGTCGCCGGTAATACGGAACTGTGCGGTCCCACCTGTTTCACGCGAGTGATGTTTTTCGAGAGTCGCGCGACGGTTACCGCCGCGAAACCGGTCGAGTCTGAGTACGACCCCGGACCAGTGATCGAGCGTGTTCCCGCCGAGAGCACGCGTTCTGTCGCTTTCCGGATCGCTGTACACCTGATTGGTGAATGCGACTGCGAGGTCGTGTTTCCGCGCCAGCGAAAGCAGGTGAGTGATCTGTCGGGCGACAGCCCGAAGCGCCTCCCCCTCGTCCTGTCGGGTTCGTTCGAGACGATAAAAGCCCGTCGCGCTGTCGAGAACGATCAGTTCCACCTGGCCGGCAAGCTCCGTAGCGTCCTGGACCGCCTCTGCCTGTTCGTCGAACGTGACTACCTCAGAAACGATAATCCGCGATGCGATCTCGTCGAGGGCAGCCCCGGCGTTTGCCCCTGCGATCTGTTCCAGTCGCTCGACCGGCAGCCCCTCTGTGTCGATATAGAGAACCGATTGCTCGCCCGCGGCTACCCCGACGGCCGCGGAGAGAACAAGGTTCGTCTTGCCGGCAGCTGGTTGCCCGTAGATTTGGGTCACGGCACCCCGTTCGAACCCGCCACCGAGTAATTCATCCACCGGCGGACAGCGAGTCGGTATATAATCTCTCACTACCCGGAGTTGGCGCGTCCTGGCACTTAATTCTCTGTTTTGTCTCCCTTTTTTCCCAGCCGTATTCACGAGGTACCCAGGCAGAGAACGGTAGTTCTTTTACCGCAGCTACCACCGGATTAGATATGGTCCAGCTCGGGCTGGTTGTCGCCCACTTCGAAAAAGCAGCGTCAGTTACGGATCAGATGGCAGAAAACGCCCGCGAGCGAGCAGCCAAACACGACGCCGAGATCGTGGCAGAGGTTGACGTCCCGGGATCGTACGACACGCCCCTCGCCGCCGATCGGTTGGCACGACGGGAGGACATCGACGCCGTCGCCGTTATCGGGGCCATCGTCACCGGCGATACGGACCACGATCAGGTGATCGGACACGCGGCTGCACAGGGGCTGACCGATGTCAGCCTGGACCGCGATACCCCGGTGACGATGGGGATCACCGGGCCGGGTATGAGTTACGATGAGGCGCTGGCACGTGTCGAATACGGGGCCACCGCCGTCGAGAGCGCGATCGAACTGGTCTCCGAACTCGAGGCCAACTGAGCGATCGAAGACTAATTGAGGTACCACGACCACAACTTCAGTATGATAGAGCAATTCAGTTTTGCGAACCGAGTACAGCGAGTCGAGCCAAGCGCAACCCTTGCGATAAGTAATAAGGCAAGCGAACTCGAGGCCGAGGGGGTCGACGTTGTCGATCTCAGCGTCGGTGAACCGGACTTCGACACACCCGAAAATATCAAGCGGTCAGCAAAGCAGGCAATGGAGGCAGGCAAGACGGGGTATACACCTTCGCAAGGGATCCCAGAACTACGGGAGGCAATCGCCGAGAAACTGGCCGACGACGGCCTCGATCACTACGGTGCCGAGAATGTGATGGTGACGCCAGGCGCGAAACAGGCGTTGTTCGAGATCTTCCAGGCACTCCTCGAGGAGGGTGACGAGGTGGCTTTGCTCGATCCAGCCTGGGTTTCATACGAGGCGATGGCAAAGATCGCCGGGGCGGAACTCTCACGCCTCGACACCGCCCAGTACGATTTCAGGCTCGAGGACGCACTCGGAGACCTCCGGGGGCTGGTGACAGACGAGACGGACATGCTGGTCGTCAACTCCCCTGGCAACCCCCACGGGGCTGTGTACAGCAAAGCGGCACTCGAAGGCGTGCGCGATCTGGCGGTCGAACACGACGTGACGGTCGTTTCCGACGAGATCTACAAGGAGATCCGCTACGACAACACGGCGGTTACCAGCCTCGGTGCGCTACAGGGGATGGCAGATCGCGCCATCACGGTCAACGGCTTCTCGAAGGCGTATGCGATGACCGGCTGGCGGCTCGGTTACTTCGC
>JAQCMX010000218.1 GCA_028274885.1 Haloarculaceae archaeon | reverse complement strand
TTGCTCTTTGGCGTCGGGGCTGTCACACTGGGAATCTTCGCAGCGACCCGACCCCTGCTCGGTGTCGCAGTGTACGCCGTGGCCGCGACGACGTCGATGATGCTCTGGTACACAGCCGATCCTGAAACTCCTATCAGGGGGGATATCCGGAAGTCGTCGCCGGCAGATGCAACGCTGGCGGGACTCGGACTGGTCTCGGCCGTGTTCTTTCCCGGGCTGGTGGCGGCCGATGGACTGGGGTATTACACCTGGAGTGAGTTCACAGCCGGAATCGCGATGACTGTGGCCGGCGTCTTTGTCGTCTTCGGCGCCGTTTCGCTGTGGCGACTGACCCGGGGATCGGAGCAATGAGCCATCTCCTAGAGCGGCCCTCGCGGGTTCGGCGCGCAATCGGCGGGCTGATACTCGTCGGCGCCGTTGCACTGGCCGCCTTTACGATACTCGAACGGCCGCTGATCGGCGTGGGGGTGTACGTCGTCGCCATAGTTGGGGTGGTTCTCGTCCAGTCCCGGGTGCAGGGACCGGTGTTCGACGAGCGCGACGAGCGCATCTCCCAGGAGGCTGCCCGGTGGACACTCACGCTGCTCGGACTGACATCGGCGGTTGTGTTTCCGGCCCTGACGGTCGCGTGGGGGCTTGATCTGTTCGACTGGGAACCCTGGAGCACCGCCATCGCGCTGTTCGTGGCAGTCCTGTATGTGACCTACGGCGGATTCAATCTCGTGCTCTCCCGGAGGCGGTAACCCGTATGGAAAACGCACTGAAGGAGTACCGCGAGGAGTTCGGACTCAGTCAACGGGAACTCGCGGAACACATCGGGGTGACCCGGCAGACCATCAATGCCGTCGAGGGCAACCGATACGACCCATCGGTCGAACTCGTGTTCAAACTCGCGGCGTTTTTTGAGTGTCGGGTCGAAAACCTCTTTCAGCCTACCGTCGACCTCAAGACGACCGCCGCCGAGGTCGGCAATTAGCACCGATCGCATCGCGGGAACGTCTCACCGAACTTTTTTGAGATGGGATTCCCCTGTCGGTAACCGGGTGTGGCAGTTGTTGAGGATATGACCGGTGCGGTGGAATCCATCCCAACCTCAGCACGGTCGTCGTTGCCGATCTTCTCTGTCGGGGTATTCAGATACGGTTCAGAGTCGGGTAACACTCGGAAAGCGTCCAGCGTCTGAGACTGATAAAGACAGTAGTCTGGGGAGCATTCATTTAGAATAGTCACGTCCAACAGTATCAGAGCAAGGGGAAAATCTTATATTGTCACTACGTAATGGTAGTATACCATGTCATTAAATATGACCGGTAAGACTGCCGTCGTTACGGGCGCAGGCTCTGGAATCGGCCGTCAAACGGCACAGCGCTTCGCTGCGGAAGGTGCCAGCGTCGTCGTCGCGGATGTCGACGAGGATGGCGGCAGACAGACAGTTGACACTATCGCGTCTGATGGAGGGGAGGCAACGTTCGTCGAAACCGATGTCTCCGAACCCGATGATGTTGCCGAGATGGTCGATACGGCTGTCGATACGTACGGTGGTCTCGAACTCGCGTTCAACAATGCAGGAATCGAAGGTGACTGGCTGTCCCCGACCGGCCAAACCGATCGGGCCGACTGGGATCGGGTCATTGATGTTAATCTCACCGGCATCTGGGAGTGTATGAAACGGGAGCTTCAGGTGATGAGCGAGGGTGATGGTGGCGCTATCGTCAACACGTCCTCGTTCGCCGGACAGAGAGCGGCCGGGAACAGCCCGTACGTCGCCAGTAAACATGGCGTCATCGGGATAACCCGCGTCGCAGCGCGGGAGTACGCAGACGCCGACATCCGGGTCAACGCCGTCTTGCCGGGTGTCATCGATACCTCGATGATAGACCGGGCCGAAGAAGAGGCACCGGAGGGTGTCAACGTGTTTGTTCAGAGACAACCAATCAGTCGAAAGGGCAAGCCCGAGGAGATCGCAAACGCGGTCGTCTGGCTCTCGTCGGAGGAGGCATCATTCATCACTGGAAACGCATATCCGGTTGAAGGTGGGTACCTGTCGACCTGATACGGGTTGGTGTGGGCACGATATCAGGGTTTGCGACAGATTCGACGGCAATGCTATTATCACGGCGTCATAGGCTTCTAATTTGTTGCCGTGTTTTCGGATATATTACACAAAGAGTACGTCATATGTCCTGTTGCGGTTACTAGCATCTTCTACTGATCGCCGGCTCCATGTGGCACCCACCGCGTGGATCATAACCATTTATTATGCCCGACTTTGACGGTCGCGTATGGTCGGAGAGTTCCATCACCACGGCGTAATCGTGTCTAATATAGACGAGGCGACAGCCTTCTACACCGATGTCCTCGGATTTCAGGAGTCAGACGGCCTTCGACTCGATGACGACGAGGTTTCGGACATCGTCGGCGTCGACGGTGCCGACATGAGCGTCCAGAATCTCGTCCTCGACGGGTTCGTCCTCGAGCTTCTGCAGTTTCACCATCCGCCAGGGGAAAACGGCAACGAGAAACTCGCGAACAACGACGTCGGCCTCGCACACTTCGCTCTCGAAGTTGACGATATCGACGAGGCCTACGAAGGCCTCCCCGACGACGTCGAAACGCTCAGCCCCCCGCTCGAACCGCCGTCACTTGGCGGTGCGGGGGCGCTCTATCTCCGCGATCCCGACGGCAACCTAGTTGAACTCCTCGAACGGCCCGAGTAAACCCCGGACACAGACTGAAAGGAAGGGTTCAAAACCTTCTCGATCCCTCTCCGTTCGCGGCGCGGAGGATGTCACGCCCCGGTTGAGTTGTCCCCGCTGTCTCCACCGTCTCCGCCCCCGGAATCCGGGTCGACCACGATAACCGAGCCTTTCTGCCCGAGGCTCTCGTGGGGGCGACAGAAGTACAGATTCTCGCCAGCGCTATCGAAGGTTTGCTCGAAGGTCTCCCCCTCTCCGCTCATGAGGCCGCTGCCGAAACTCTCGTTCACTGCGGTCACAGAGTGTGTCGCGGACCCGACCCACTCCCAGGTGACAGTCGTCCCCGTTTCGACCTGGATAACTGGGGGGTCGAACACAAAGGTTCCTTCGGCACCGATTGCTTCGGCATCGCCTGCCATGACGGTCACCTCGCCCTGGTCGGTACGGTCCTGGACAGTCTCACCGTCCCAGTTTGGTACGTCGCTGAGGTACTCGGATCGTGACGGGCCAGAGTCCATCTGCCCGGCGACGATCACGCCGATCTGTCCGAGACTCTGGTGGGGTTGACAGAAGTAGGGATGGACACCTTCGGGAACGCCCTCGACGGTAAATGTGTACCCGTCACCGCTTTGCAGGCCGCTGTTGAAGGTTTCGTCCTGGTGAGTGACCGAGTGTGTCGCGGATCCGACCCATTCCCAGGTGATGTCGGTCCCGGGATCGACTTCGACTGCAGGCGGTTCGAACACAAAGGTTCCCTCGGCGCCGATCTCCTCTGCGCCGCCACACTGGATCGTGATCGAATCCTCGCCGGTACTGTCGGCAATTTCGCCGCCGTAGTTGGGAGCATCACTTAGGTACCCCTCGAGGTCGAACCCACTATCCTGTTCGATTCCCTCATAACTGGTGGTTCCCGGCATGCCACGCCCGTCTTCAAACGGTCCGATGCAGCCGGCCAGTCCGGCCATGAGCGCTGCACCGCCCGCTTTCAGGAGATTCCGTCTATCAGTATCAAAGGATCTCATTGATCGAGTTCGTCCGGACCTTGCAAGTAAGTGTGATTGAAAGCTTCGGTTCGTCCCGGATACTGGGAATAGCCCACCCTTCCCCGTTCACTCGTCGACAGTATCGGCGCGGGTATCGGCGTCGTCGGGATCGTCGATCGGGCTCCTGGGGTGGTAGTCGGTGTCGTACTCACCAGGACTACCGTCCAGTCGGTCGGGGTTGATTCGCCCGCCCAGGAGCATGAAATCCAGTATCGTCAGCCGTAACATCGCCTCGACAACCGGGACTGCACGTGGCATCAACACCGGATCGTGGCGGCCGACGACCTTGATCTCCTTTCGCTCGCCGGTTTCCCAGTCGACGGTCTCCTGTGTCTTTGGGATGCTCGTCGGGGCATGCCACGTTGCCTCGCCGTAGATCGGCTCCCCGGTTGTGATCCCCCCCTGCAGGCCCCCGTGATCGTTGCCCTCCGGCACGGGATCGCCTGCCTCACTTTCGACCGTCGTCCGGGATCCGTCGTCGAACTCCCAGTCCTCGTTGCGCTCGCTGCCCCGCATGGTACGTGTCCCGCGGCCCTTGCCAAACTGGAAGCCGGTGGTGGCTGGGATCGAAAACATGGCACGTCCGAGACGCGCGGCAAAGGAGTCAAACCGGGGCGCGCCGAGTCCACGCGGAACGCCCCGACACTCGAAATAGACCGAACCACCAATAGAGTCGCCCTCCTGTTGGTACTGGTCGATCGCCTTTCGCATCCGCTCTGCGGTTTCGGGATGGGCACACCGAACCTCGTTTTTTTCAGTGTGTTCTAACATCTCCTCGAAGGTCACGTCGGGGGCCTCGATGTCTCCGACCTGGTTGACGTGGGCTTTGAGCCGGATGTCGTACACACTCTGTGCGAGTACCTGTTTTGCGACCGCCCCCGCGGCAACCCAGTTGACCGTCTCGCGTGCCGAGGACCGCCCACCACCGCCCCAGTTGCGCGTCCCGAACTTCGCCGAGTAGGTAAAGTCACCGTGGGAGGGGCGCGGTGCAGTGACAAACGGTTCGTACTTCCCAGACCGGGCATCCTTGTTCTGGATGACCATGCCGATGGGTGTGCCAGTCGTGTAGCCGTCCTGCAGCCCCGATTTGATCGAAACCTCGTCCGGTTCACCCCGCGAGGTGGTGATCATAGACTGCCCGGGCTTTCGACGGTCCAGTTCTTTCTGGATGTCCGCCTCGTCCAATTCGACTCCAGCCGGACACCCTGACACCGTACATCCCATCGCCTCGCCGTGTGACTCCCCGAAGGTGGTTACTCGGAACAGTCGCCCGAACTCGTTCCCATTCATTGGTGTGTGCTGTGGGACGCTTGCATTTATGTGTTGAGATGGGCTGGTGTGATTACCCACGTCGCAGGTGCGTTTTCGAGTAGCCCCTCGTGATCGTCCTGGAAATGCAGCCGAACCCTCAAGATGCCGGCGGGGATACTGACCGCCAATGAGAGTAAGCATCGTCGGGAGTGGGTACGTCGGCACGACTGTCGCTGCCTGTCTCGCTGATCTTGGGAACGAGGTGCGTGCGATCGATGTCGACAGACGGGTTGTCGAGCCGATAAACGCCGGGACGTCGCCGATTCACGAGCCAGGACTGGAACCGCTCGTCTCGGCATACGGGGGCGACACGCTCCGGGCGACTACAGACTACGGCGCGGTCACTGACACCGAGGTCACAGTGCTCGCGTTGCCGACACCGACCGACTCCGCAGGGGGGATCAACCTCGAAGCTATGGAGGCCGGCACACGTTCTGTCGGCGAGGCCCTCAGGCATGCCGAGGACTATCACCTCGTGGTGGTCAAGAGCACGGTCATTCCGGGAACGACGGCGGAGCGTCTCGTGCCCATCCTCGAGGACGCATCCGGCAGACGAGAGGGCGTGGATTTCGGCGTGGCGGTCAACCCGGAGTTTCAACGGGAGGGGTCCGCTGTGGAGGATTTCATGGAACCGGACAAGATCGTGCTCGGAACTGATGGCGACGAGCGCGCGCTAGACCGGTTGGCCCGACTGTACGAACCGCTGGTGGCCCAATGGGAGACCCCGGTCGTCGAAACCGGGCGTCGGGAGGCGGAGATGATCAAGTACGCAAACAACGCCTTTCTCGCCGCAAAGATAAGCCTGATTAACGACATCGGGAACATCTGTAAGGAGTTCGGCGTCGACACCTACGAGGTAGCCGACGCACTCGGGCTCGACGATCGTATCAGCGATCAGTTCCTCCGGAGCGGGGTCGGCTGGGGCGGGAGTTGCTTCCCGAAGGATGTCGACGCACTCCGTGTGGCGGCACGGGACGCTGGCTACGAACCCGCTGTCCTCGACGCAGCCGTCGAACTCAACGACAAGCAGCCACGCCGCCTGCTCTCCCTGCTCGACGATCACGTCGACGCCGAGGGCTGTCGGGTGGCCGTCCTCGGTCTCTCGTTTAAACCCGGTACCGACGACATCCGCAACTCGCGTGCGATCCCCATCATCGAGGGGTTGCTCGACCGCGGCGCAGAGATAGTCGCCTACGACCCCGTCGCGACCGAACCGATGCGCGAGCGGTTCCCCGACATCGAGTATACCGAGGCGGCGATCGACGCACTGGATGGTGTATATGGGGCCGTCGTCATCACCGACTGGGACGAATTCGCTACCCTGGATACCGAGTTCGACGCGATGGCCAGACCCGTCGTTGTCGACGGACGGCGGATCGTCAAGCGTCGGGACGGGATCACGTACGAGGGATTGACCTGGTGAGTACACAATCGTCCAGCGCAGAGCTTTCGATGGGAAGCACCATCTCTGAAAGAATGAGGCTACTATCTCCGGTCCTTGTGAGCGGGTGGTGACACGACATCGCCACCGACGGCTCTTTGGGTGCGCCCTGCCTGGTCTCAGGCATGCGTGAGTTCATAATAGTCGGCCGAAATGCACCCACTGCCCCGGAGTTTGCACTCGATGACCTCCCCGGGGCCGGACGGCTCGACCTGCTTGCCCGGTGTGTCACGGCATCGTTGCTTGTCTCGCATGGCATCCGCGACGACGTCCGCACCCACCTGGTTCTGGGCGACGCGTTTACCGTTCGATTCGACGGGGACTCACTGCAGGGGTTGAACCCGGACGAGCGCTCGACTGCCGCACTGATACGGACGGCCCTGGAACGTCGTGACGAGGCGATCGGACACGTCCCGGTGGAAACCTCGCCGGGCGTCTCACTGGTCCGAATGGGACTCGAAACGACACTGGACAGTCTCACCGGAGAATCCACGGTTTCGCGACTTCACGAGGATGGTACGCCAATAGCCGAGGTCCGTCCACCGGAAAAGGCGGCGTTCGTTCTTTCGGATCACACCGATCTGTGTCCGGAGGACGCCGCGGTCGTCAAAGGGCACACCGGTCTAACGGTGAGTCTGGGTCCCAGACCCCTGCACGCAGATCACGCGATCGCTGTGGCACACAACTGGCTGGATACCAGTGGGTTCGACGCCTACTGAACCTGCTCTGTCTCGAGTCCTGGCCTAGCATTTCGCAACGGTTAAAACCGTGACATGCCAGAGTTCAGATGCGGGCCGGTGGGGTAGCTTGGTATCCTTCGGCCTTCGGGTGGCCGTAACCGCAGTTCGAATCTGCGCCGGCCCACCTTTTCCGCAACCGTTCAACGTTCGCGAGACGGCGGTATATTGTTTATAAATACTGTCGCCCTACTTACTGTTGATTTGAACTGCACCGCAGGCACAGCCCTACGCCGTCGTGGGCTTCACGAGATGCCAGAGTCTGTAGGCATATAACTCTATTGGGCTACAAACGGGCTTTTTAGAGATTGTACGGCTTGTTTTCGCTCGTCGTGACGAACCTGTATGCACTGCTGAAGCGGGCCTATACTTTAACCGTCGCCCCGGATAGGTTAACTCCGATTCTGAGCCGTTTTGAGCGTGTACCGATTATCTGGAACCGTCACCCATTAGATGACGGTCGTTGTCAGGTGCTACTTTGCCACCATCCACCGATGCTTCCGGTGTGTTTGCTGTTGTTCCCTGGAATTTTGTGCTGTGTTGGGTCGTATCCTCCCTGACGACGAATTCCGAGAGCATATCCTGTAGCTCGTCGGCCTGTTCAGTGAGCGTTCGCGCAGTCTGTGACACCTCCGCGAGCGACGACGTCTGCTCTTCGGAAGCCGCAGAGACGTTCTCAGATTCACTGCTGACCTTGTCAGCCGACCGGACGACCGTATCAATCATGGTAGCAACTTCTTCGGTTGAGGCTGCCTGGTCGTCGGTCGCAGCACTGATCTCCTGGATGCTCTGATTGGACTTCTCGACGTTTTCGGCCATCTCCTCTAATGCGTTGAGCGCATTCTCGATTGTTTCGGTCCCCGATTCAACACTTTCACCCATTTTTTCGATGTCAGTGACGGCAGTATTTGTCGAGGACTGTATATCGCTGATGAGTGAGTCGACCTCTTCGGTCGCCTCCCCAACCTCGCCTGCAAGTTGCTTTATTTCATCGGCGACAACAGCGAATCCTTCGCCTGCTTCGCCCGCACGGGCTGCTTCGATTGACGCGTTCAATGCCAGCATATTCGTCTGTTCGGCGATATCGGTGATGAGTTCGACAATTTCGCTTATTTCCTGGATCTCGGAGGCGAGCGAATTGATCTCGTCGATTGTCTCTGTGGATCTCGTTTTAATATTGGTCATCTCGTCCATCGCCTGACTCGCAGCCTCGCGGCTTTCCCGGCCACGCGCAGCAGTTGCCTCTGACTTGTCGGCGACCTCGTCGGCTGAAGCGGCCACCTCCTCGACGGTCCCGGACAGGCTTTGCATCTCTTCCATGACATCGTTGAGGTTTTCAGACTGTTTATTCGCATCAGCCGAGATAGCCTGGATCGACTCGCTGACCTGCTCACTTGCGTTTTGACTCTCCTCGGTGCTAACCGTGACCTCCTGACTCGAGGCAGCAACTTCCAGAGCAAACGACTGGATTTGAGCAACTGTGGCCTCCAACTCGTCTATCATCGTATTAAACGCGGTGGCGATATCAGCCATCGCTTCACTCCGGCTGGTTTCGTCCATGCGTTGGGTGAGGTCACCATCTGCAGCCTCTTCCATGGTCGTACTGAACGCAGCGGCCTTTTTCTCCAAATGGCTGTTCATCCGTTCGGCTTCCTGACGCGCTTGCTCCGCGTCCTGACGGGCCGCATCCGCCTCAGTTTCGGCCGCCTCGGCGTCCTCAATGCGTTCCCGAACGTTTTCACGCAGTGACTCGACGGTCGTCGCAAGGCCAGCTATCTCGTCGCTACCTGCTCCGAAGTGTGGATGAGCCCCCTTGACATCGGTTGCCAGGTCCCCGCCGGCAATATCGGCTGCCACCGCGTCGAGCGTCTTCAGTGGCTTCCCGACGTACGCCCGACTGATGTAGATTCCAAGTATAAAGACGACAAAGTTGACAGCGAGCAACACTAACAGTAGCTGTTGCATAAAGCCAATCTGTTGGCTGTTTGCGGCCGAAAGGGATGTTACCAGGTCGTCGCTGGTCGACAGAAGTCCGTTGCTCTCTGCCTGTATCTCGGTTAACGCGGCTTCGAACTCTTCGGTTCCGGGCTCCCCAGTGAGTACTGTCTCAACGTTCGCCCTGAAAGACTCCCATTCCGCTTGCTCTTTTTGAAGTTCGTCCCGAGCCGATCCTGGCACTGCGGGTACACTGGTTCCATCGACCGTCCCGCCTGTATCCAGTGCGTCAAGATTTGACTGGTACTTCTCTTTACTTGCGCGGAGTGGCTCCCTGGCTTCCTCGTCCCCGGCCGCAAGACGGTTTGCGTACCGCGTCATCTGTTGTGTCAACATCCGTTGCTGGCCGGCGGTATCGATCGCATTGGAGTCCTCTTCGACCTGGGACTGGTAGTAAAAGACAACGCCAATGTTCACACCCGCAACGATCAGCATCGCTACCATCAACAGCGTGACCTTCTGCGTCACAGAAACCTTTCGGAGTATATCCCCGATTTTCATTCTGATTCACCCATGATGTATCATGATAGTATATAACGTATAAAACCCAGCCCCCGAATTATTATCTATGATAAAGAGGGTTCGCGCGTAGAAGCAAATCGCGTCGTGTGCTTACAGTACCGGGATCTTCGAACCTACGCCAGCACGTTACCCCCGCGAACGTCCCACGATATTGCTGCCTTTGAAATCAGACACCGCTATTTACCTCGTCGTGGGTCCCAGCCGTGGTGTGGATAGACACCTTCCGTGACCCGCGGGCCTGTAACACTGACACCCACAGAGAGCGGAGCCTCCGGGAGGGACTATTCATACTCCGAAGTGTCACTCGCGGCACCGTCGCCGTCGCTGTCGCCGGCAGATACCGTGATGTCGACTCGAAACCGGTGGAAACCTTCTGCGGTCCCGTGATCTGTGACACGCCCACCGATGTGGCTTAGTGACGCTCGCACCGCCGTCCGAACCTCCTCCGGCCTGTGGATTCCGATCCGGATCTGTAACCCACCGACCGGTGAGACGGTGTAGTTCGAGATGTTA
>JAQCMX010000216.1 GCA_028274885.1 Haloarculaceae archaeon | reverse complement strand
CAGGTGGGCCAGGCCGCGGGCGGTTCTGATGGGGCTTGACCGTCCCGACTTTACCCCCGACCCCGATCGCTCCCGGGCGGAGATGGAGAGCCTGCAACGGGAGATTGCGGCGGCCGCGACGTTTACTGACAACACCCGCGTGCGCTCCGAGAGTGGGGTGTCCCCCGGCAAACAGTCACCGGCCGTTCCCGTTGACGATCGCCCACTCGTCGCCGGTGTCGATCAGGGGTTCGAGGGTGACCGCGCGACCAGCGGTGTCGTCGTCCTGCGCGGCGACCGGGTGGTCGAACGCGTTCACGCAACCGAACGGACGGAGATTCCCTACGTTCCGGGGTTGCTTAGCTTCCGCGAGGGGGGTGCGATCCTGTCGGCGTTCCAGCGCCTCGACACCGACCCTGATCTGGTGTTTCTCGACGGCAGTGGACGGATTCATTTCCGCGAAGCCGGCCTTGCGACACACATCGGCGTCACCCTCGACGTGCCGACGATCGGTGTTGCAAAGAGTCTGCTCTGTGGCCAGCCACGGGGGTCACTCGATGATCCCCTTTCTCCGGGTGCTCGCGTCCCGATCGAGGCCGACGAGGACGTAACCGCCCCCGACGGGACGGTTATCGGCTACGCGGTCCAGACCCGCCAGTACGACTCACCCAACCGCCACATCAACCCCCTCTACGTGAGCCCCGGGCACCGCGTGAGTGCCGCCACCGCCACGGATCTCGTCGAACGATTTACAGCCGGGTACAAACTGCCCGAACCAACACGGCTCGCAGACAGATACGCGGCCGAACTCACCGGGACCGACCCGTAGCCCCCTCCCCTATCCCGAGACTGTGTCGGTACTGACCCCGGATTGAGGAGAATTAACTATCCGGGCCACGTGGTGCCGGCAATGTCGGACAAGACGGTACTCATCACCGGGTGTTCTTCGGGGATCGGACGTGCGACTGCGGAGTCGTTTCTCGAGGATAGCTGGACGGTCTACGCAACGAGTCGCGACGAGGACGACATCACAGACCTCCGGGAACTGGGATGTGTGACCGCGCCGCTGGACGTTACGGAACAGGCCGACGTAAACCAGGTCGTCGACCGCATCGACGCCGAGGAGGGTGGCGTCGACTGTCTCGTCAACAACGCCGGTTACGGACAGTATGGGCCGATAGAAGACGTCACCGCTGACCGCCTCCAGCGACAGTTCGAGGTGAACGTTTATGGCCCCCACCGGGTGACGCGTGCTGTATTGCCGAACATGCGCCGACAGGAGTCGGGGACGATCGTCAACGTCTCCAGTATCTACGGGCAGCTATCGACCCCCGGTGCGGGCCCCTACGCGGGTTCGAAGCACGCTCTCGAGGCGATGAGTGACGCTCTGCGCGCGGAAGTCGATGGTCTCGGTATCGACGTTGTGGTGGTCGTTCCCGGCGCAGTCGACACGAAGTTTACTGCCCGCGCCGAGCGAGAGATCGACTCGCTCGAAGGAACTCGGGAGTACGAGTGGGTCTACGACGCCTTCGAGGATACGACCGTCACCACGAGTTCGCTGCCCTTTGCCTCGGACCCCACTGCTGTGGCGACGACGATCCACGACGCTGCATGCATGTCCGACCCCGATCCGCGATACCCCGTCGGCACGTTCACCCGGTACGCCCTCCGGACACGATTTCTCCCCGATCGGCTTCAGGATCTCGGGTTCCGCGTCGTTCGGAAACTGTTTTAGAACCGCTCCCATGCCGGGCTCCCCGGCACGGCTGTCTGTTCCTGTGGGGTTACTCCTCCAAACAGGCAGCGACGACACGCAAGAGCTCTTCGCCACGGACCTCCTCGGCAAACAGCGGGACCCGCCGGACCTCGTGACCCCGGAACAGAGCCTGTGAGCGTGAGAGTGCGCGTTGCTGAACCTGCCAGCGTCGCTTGCAGAACTCGCAGTCGGCGTGATTGGGCGCGACAAACAGCTCCGGATCGACGTCTGCCACCTCCCCTGGATCCTGCATCACACGGTTGACCACCACCGTCCCGACCGGAATCCCGAATGTATCGAGGCGGTCCAGCAACCGCTCGGCCTCGAAAACGCTCAGTTCTTCGGGGGTCATCACCACCCTGAAATCGGTTCGCGCAGGATCCCGCAGCAGTTCGCGTAGATGTTCGATACGTGCGGAAAACTCTCGTAGCCCGTCGATCCCCTCTTTGTCGTCTTCGTCTCCGAATATATCGAACATGCCGCTCATGCGCTCGCGCATGGTCAGGAGTTTGCCGATCATGGTATCCAGCATCTCGGGCAACTCGAGCAGGCGCAGGGTGTGGCCGGTCGGTGCGGTGTCGACGACGACCCGATCGAACCGGGGGTCGTCGAGATAGTCGAGCAACAGCCGGATCGCCGCAGCCTCGTCGGAACCGGGCATGGAGCCACCAAACGGGTTTGCAGCGTCGTCACCGAGCAGCCCCGATAGCGGGTTCCCCCCGCTTTCCAGCCCGAGGGGGTTATCCGAGAGCGCCTCCGCCGGATCTATCTCTGCCCCGTACAGCGGGATATCACCCCTGATCTGGGTGGGTTCGGCAGGGATCGAGGTTTCGAGGGTGTCAGACAGCGAGTGTGCCGGGTCAGTCGAGACGACGAGTGTTGGTGTGTCGCCACGGGCGCTTGCGAGCGCAGTCGCCGCGGCCATCGTCGTTTTCCCGACACCACCTTTCCCACCGTAGAGAACGTACTCGGCGGCCTCGATACCGGCCGGAACCACCCCCTCCTCGATCCGTTCTACTGGTTCGACGTCCAGTTCCATACCCGAGGGTACCGGATGGACTCTTGTGTACCCGTCGAAACACCGGAATAAAGCAACCGACGTTCGCTACTGGCGGGCGGAGCGCGCTTCCCGGATTTCAGCTCCGTCCCGGAGTTTATCTGTGCAGTTCGGACAGACGCGCGGCCGGTCGATCCCGTTCGGCGCGAATACCCGTACGTACCGCTCTGTTACAAACGAGCCACAGTTCTGGCAGTCCGGCATCCTCTGAAAGGCTCGTGCACTGGAACAAAAATGTTTGTATTAGCGTCCCGATTACCGCTGTTTGTTTTCCGACCCACAGCGTGTGTTGCCGTCCGCAGATTAGCTGGAAAGACCGTTATTCACCGCCGCAGGTCCATCCCGGGGCTCACTCGGGGCGGTGTTTGGCCCAGAAGGCTTCGAGTTGTCCGTCCAGAAATTCGGGGCTCAGACTGACGAACTCCGACTGTTCGGACGGGGAGAGATACGGGTGGACGGAGTGGCGCGCGCCGGGAGCGTACCGTTTCCCGACCAGTATCCGGACTCCAACCTCCGCCGGGCCGCGGATGACACGCCCGAGTGCCTGCCGTGCGCGTCTGACCGCGGGTACGGTTAGCGCGTACCCAAAGGCGTTTTCGGGGCCGAATGCCTCTGCGTATGCGCGCTTGACCGCCTGCACGCGCGGGGAGCCGATGTTCACGAGTGGTACCCCGACCACCGCACAGCAGTGAAGCTTGTCCCCGTCGTAATCGACCCCTTCGGTGAGTGTCCCTCTGACACTCGTTACGAGGATCTTGTGCTGGCCCGCAAAGAACTGCTGTTTCAGGTTCTCCGTCGCCTCGTTCGAGGAACTCTCGTCGACGAGTACCGGCTTCTCGGTCACGGTCGCAAGATAGCCACCTGCCCACTCTGCCTCCCGGTAATTTGGCATCGCTATCAGGACGTTCCCGTGTGAGCGTGCGACCGTCCGCAGGACGTGGGCGTACTCGTCACGCGTCGCGTTCCACGCAGACGGGTCGCTGTTCTCCGCCGGATCACCGCGGCTACGAGCGGTAAAGGGGGTCGAATCGACGTGCAGACTCGCACGGTTACGCTCCGGAAAGCGTAGCTCGAAGGTTCGATCGCGGACCGGACGATCACCCTCGCGCAGGGCCGCAAGTCCGGCGACCTCCGTGAAGACATCGAGCGGTTCCAGCGTCGCACTCATCAACACGCCGCCACCGAGTTCGTCGAAGATTCCGCGCAACGTCTCGCCTGGCATGCACTCGAAACAGACGAGCCCGGCCGTGTACTGGGCCTGCCAGGCCGTCTCGGTGCCGTGTGCATCGCGGGGCGAGTGTTCCAGTTCGATCTCCCGCAGATAGGTCGCGTGGTCACCCTCCCACCAGCCCTGCATGACCGCGCCAACCGCCGTACAGACCGGCGTCCTGTTCATTCCGAGGGCCTCGAGTGTCTCTTCGACCGCCAGCCCGATCGTCGGGAGCGATCGCCAGAGCCCTCCGGTGTACCCTGCCCTCTCGGCCCACGCGGTCAGTTCGTCCTGTTCGACCGCCTCGGGATCCCGAAGCGGGATTTCGAGGGTTCTGTCCGGGAGATTCTCGGTACGGTTCGTTCGCCACTCCCGGCCGTACTCGTCGTCGAGGAATTGGCCCACCCGCTCGTCGAGCCAGGATAGCAGGTCGTCGTAAAAATCGCGTGCACGGTCCACGGCCTCGAGCGGAACCTCGTGGCTCGCCAGACTGTCCGTGATCTCCGTTCGGTGCTGGTCGCTCTGTCGGGCCCGTGAGCGAAGCGTCGCCATGTCGTTGCGGGCCCGTTTGAGCGTCGCCCGGCCAACACGATCGGACAGCAGGTCCCGTACCCGTTCCTCGAGACGGTGTGCCTCGTCGACTATCAGGAAGGTGCGATCCGACAGGACCGACGAGAGCAGCGGTCGCGAGTCGGGATCGAACAGGTGGTTGTAGTTGCCCACCACCACCTCGGCGGCTTCGAGCAGTACACCCATCGATCGGTGGGGACAGGTCCCACGTTCTGTCGAGTCTGACAGGTACTGATCGGCGGTCAGGACGTGGTCCTCACCGTCCCCGAAGTCGATCGGTGATCCCCTGTTACGGGCGTACCAATCCGCCTCGAAAGGGCAGTAAAGCGGTCGATTCTCACCCTCGATCATCGACGCTGGCGCGGCGGGTTGTTCGCGCTGGTAGGGGCTGTCGATCCCTGCCGTGCGCAGTTGTCCACCCTCAAGAGCCTGCTGTCCCGCCCCGTCGGGGCGGGCGTGTTTTGCGAGGTCGCTTCCTCGCTGGGGGTCCCACCAGATTTCGCCCTCTTTCCCACCCACTGCCGCCTCAGCGACCGCACGGTCGTCGCTTTGCCCCTCGCTCTCGACGAGCGCGGCGGTGGATTCGCGGAGATCCTCACACCGGTCGTGAACACCCACGTCCTCGGAAAAGACATCCTCCCGGTCGTAGGGGCAGAGGTCCTGTTTTCCGACGAGGGCAATTCCCTCGAGTGGCTCCTCCAGTTCCGCGTTCATCGCACGGAGGTCCGCGACGAACTGCTCGCGTTGCTGTTTGACCGGTGTGACCACAACGATGTTTTCGTATGACCCGTGACGCACCAGTGAGGCCCCGGCGGTGAGCGCGGCCATCGTCTTTCCGGTCCCGCAGGGGCCCTCGGCGGCGAGATATCCCTGTTCGCTGCCCGCCGCAATCGCTGCTTCGATCGCCGCTCGTTGGTTGTCGTAAGGCTCCTGAAAGGCGAAATACTCCGGCCAGGCCTCTGCGGGATCCATACACATTATATTGGGGTGTCCTCCCGTTTGAACCCACGGATCCGGGTCCCTGGAGCTTTATTACAACCGACAACCATCCGACCGGAGATGATGGCGTCATACTGTTGGCTGTACGTCTTTCAGGAATTTCGCCACGTGGTGGCAAATATCGTAGATCAGTTACAGCCAACGGTATCAGCTTCGATCCGCTCCGGATCGCGCTGTTTTAGTCCTCGGGGAACGTCTGTACGGACGTGGCGATTACCGACAAGATATACGTCAAGAACCACCAACAGCTCGTCTCCCAACTCGAGACATCGTTTCCAAAAGGCGCGTTCAAAGGTGCCACAATGGATATCCTCTACCAGGGCGAGGGGCTGTCCAAGCTCGACGACGCGACCCGCGACCGGGTGCTGGATTTCGCCGAAGACTTCTTAAACTGTGATTGTGAGGGGAGCCCTCACTGTAGCTGTCCGGAGCGCAAATTCATCGGATATCTGCTCGAACTCCGCGAACAGGGCCTCGGACCCGACGCAATCGTCGACGTGATGACCGACGACTACATGTTGTATGCGTACCCGGGTGACGTGCTTTCCTTTCTCGACAGTGCCGTCCGAACCCTCGAAGCCGCCGAACAGCTCGCGGATGTCGACGGTCGGCCGGAGGCTGCATCGCGTATGCGTGGGACACGTCGAAATCTCACCCGATGAGAGACAGCCCGATCTGGTAGTGATTATTGCGGTAGTTTTCGCGGCCACGTCACAGATAGTGCTGTGTCATGGCGTGAAACAGCCGTTTTGATCCGCGAAAGCGGTACAGACTCGCGATAATCAGTATGAATCGGTCTCGGGCATCGAGTGTTTGATCGGCCCGTCTCCTGGTCGGTGTATCCCAGAAAAGCTGTCCGGTTCCCCCAGGGCCTGTTCTGCGTGGTTTGAGTGTCGCTTCACAGCGGAGGCAGCGCGGAAGCCAATCCGCTTTAGCGGGGGAGAAAGCTGTAAGCTTGATCTGACTCCGGTTTGGATCGTGAAGTACGTCCCACAGGCCCAGAAGTGGTCGGTGGGACGGGTGTCCGTCAGCCAGCCCCGGAGTCATACGGTCGTTGTAACGGTTTACCGGGAATTCGCCGATCCGGCGAATTCCGGAAATGATTTACAACCGACCGTATCAGGGGTCGGTAGCTGACTCCGCTGTGTCGTTTCCACCGTAGTTCACGACCAGAACAGAGACCTCTGTCGAGCGAAGCACCCGTTCGGTAACGCTTCCAAGCAGTGCCCGACGGACGCCGGAGCGGCCGTGACTACCCATGACAATTAGATCAGTGCCCTGGTCCTCGGCGTGGTTGGCTATCATGCTATGTGGCTGTCCACCAGTGTGGTGCTCGACGACCGCGACGCCGTGCTCTTTGGCTCGTTGGGCAACGTAGCCGGTGGCTGCCTCGGCTTGCTCGCGTAGCTCTGTCGCGTCACCGAACTCACCCTGTTTGATCTTTTCGACCTCCTCCGTTCCGAAACGGTAGGCAATCGCGTCCGTATCGGCAACGTACAGCGCGTGGAGGGTCGCATCGTACTTGTCTGCGATACCGACTGCCTGATCGACTGCTGCTTCGGCCACGTCACTCCCGTCTGTGGGCACAAGGATGCTGTTGTACATTGTTCGGCAACTCGTCTAGTGGGGATATCAGTCTTTTTACCGGCGCACTCGGGGCGGTCCGGTCTCGGCCCGATGTCGGTAAGACGGCCAAAAGCCCGGTTTCGTCTCACAGTGACTGTGGCGGTTACCTTGCGGACCGGGTCCCAGATACCGCTTTGCAACGACACGTGACACACGCGTTATATTGCCACAGTGTCACGGAGCCGCAACGGTCGAAACATCAGTAGTTTGATCATAAACACCGGGTGGCGGGTCGTCTGGGGCCTATCAGTCCCCTTGGACTTTTGACTGGATGTCGTGGACGACGTTCGGGTTCCGGAGCGTGCTCGTGTTGCCGAGTTCGTCTTCGTTGGCGATGTCTTCGAGCAGGCGGCGCATGATCTTGCCCGACCGGGTCTTTGGAAGTTCGGGTGTGAAGATGACCTGCTCGGGTCGAGCGATCGGGCCGATCGCGTCCTCGACGGCCGCGACAATCTCCTCACGGAACGCATCTGTCTCGTCCTGTCCCTCTTCGGTGATGACGTAGCCGTAGACGGCCTCGCCTTTCATCTCATGATCGCCGCCCACGACAGCCGCCTCGGCGACCCCCTCGACGCCGACGATTGCCGATTCGATCTCCATCGTCCCGAGTCGGTGTCCCGAGACGTTCAACACGTCGTCGACACGCCCGAGCACGGTGATGTAGCCGTCGCCATCGATCTTGGCCCCGTCCTCGGGGAAGTAGACCCACCGATCCCGGTCGGGGATCGAGTACTCGTCCCAGTACTCGCCGATGAACCGCTCGTCGTTCCTGTAGAGCGTCCGGAGCATCCCGGGCCAGGGTTTGTTCACGATCAGATGGCCGGCATCCCCCGCCTCGACAGGATCACCCGCCGTATCAACGACATCGGCACTGACCCCCGGCAACGGCGGACCTGCGGATCCGGGTTTCATGTGGCTTATTCCTGGCAGCGTCGTGATCATCATCCCGCCGGTCTCTGTCTGCCACCACGTGTCGACTATCGGGCAGGATTCGTTGCCGATGTGTTTGTAATACCACTTCCACGCACGGGGATTGATCGGCTCACCCACCGTTCCGAGCAGGCGCAGACTCGAGAGGTCGTGGCGGTCCGGGTACTCCTCGCCCCACTTCATGAACGCACGGATCGCCGTCGGGGCGGTGTAGAGTTGGGTCACGTCGTACTCATCGACAATCTCCCACAGTCGGTCCTTCTCGGGGTAATCTGGCGTTCCCTCGTACATCACGGTGGTGGTCCCGAGGGCAAGAGGGCCGTAGACGATGTACGAATGCCCGGTGATCCAGCCGATGTCGGCCGAACACCAGTAGGTGTCGTCGGGCTCGATATCCAGGACCGCGTGGCTCGTCCACGCTGCATACGAGAGGTACCCGCCGGTCGTGTGTTTCACGCCTTTGGGTTTGCCGGTCGTCCCGGACGTGTACATCAAAAAGAGCATATCCTCCGCGTCGCGGGTGACCGGTTCGACTGTTGCGCCGGCGTGCTCGTCGATGAGGGTGTCGTAATCGAGTTCCTCGTCGGCGAGGGCGCTTTCGGCGTCGTCGCCGAGTCGATCGACGACGATTGTCGTCGCCTCCTCGTCGACGAGTTCGAGACCGTCACGCGCCTTCGAGAGGTGGTCGAGCGCGTCGCCGCGGCGGTAGTAGCCGTCCACTGTCACGAGGTGCCGGGAGTTCGACGCGTTCATGCGTTCTGCCAATGCGTCCGCCGAGAAGCCGGCAAAGACGACCGCATGGGGGGCACCGATGCGGGCGCAGGCAAGCATGGCGATTGGCAACTCCGGCACCATCGGCATGTACATCGCGACCACGTCGTCCTCCTCGATACCCTGAGCACGCAGTCCAGCGGCGAACTCGTTGACCTTCCGGTGGAGTTCGTCGTAGGTGTAGGTGCGGGTCTCGCCGAGTTCCCCGATCCACTCGATTGCCGGCTGGTCGCCCCGGTCCTCTAGATGGCGGTCGACACAGTTCTGTGCTGCATTGAGCTTCCCGTCGACGAACCACTCGTAGAACGGTTCGTCGCTATCATCGAGTACCCGGTCCCACCGCTGTTCCCAGTCGAGCAACTGGGCTGCACGTTCCCATGCGCCGGGCCAGTTCTCCTCGAACTCCTCGTAGATGGATTCGTCTGTCACGTTTGCCTGCTCGAGGAAGGACTCGGGGGGCTCGAAAACGTCCTGTTGTTCGAGCCGTGCTTCGAGTTCGACGTCGAGTTCGCTCTCATCTGACATCCTGCCTGTATTTCGGACGAGATGAATAATAATCCTTGTTGTACCCCGTCTCGCGCGTCCGGACGGTTCGTCTCGGGTCGTGTCTGGCTGTCAGCTTCATACTGACGGCTATAACTTCGTGAGCATATTCGACCTCCCGTGGGGTCGAAATTGTTCATGGGCTTATAGCCGTTAGTATCATGAACTGCTCCGCCTGGCATCCCGGAGTTCGCGGAGGCGGTACAAATTTGGATCAGTGTCACGACAGGCCGGTATGGAACACGTGTCCATCGAGGATGTGGAACGCTGGATCGCCCCGGCAACTGTCATGCGTCCGCTGTCGCGTGGGCTCGGCAGCGAGCACGTCAACATCAATTATTACGAACTCGAACCCGGAGACACCTTCGGGTTTGGCTATCACCGCCACCACGACCAGGAGGAGGTGTTCTATCTGATGGCGGGCACAGCGAGGTTCGAGACCGAGGACGGGGACGTATCGGTGTCGGCTGGCGAACTGGTTCGGTTTGCGCCCGGGGAGTGGCAACTCGGTCGGAACAACGGGGACGAGATCGTCCGTGCGCTGGCACTCGGTGCGCCCGCCGACGCAGAGGAAACAGAGATTCTGATCGAGTGTCCGGACTGTAGCGAACGGACGCATGCAAACGTCGAACGGGCATCCGACGGGAGCGACGCACTCGTGACGATCTGCGAGGAGTGTGGATCGGAGACGGGCCGGTACAGCGAAGACACGCATCCGTGAACGAACCGGAACGGCTGGGTGTCGCAGTGTTTGTCCTCGTCTTACTCGGCGGATCATACGTGGCTGCGGTCTCTGTGCTGGCAAGGGAGTACCTGCTGGTGGCCACGGTCGCGTATATCACGGTCGCCACGGCCCTGCTCACACGGGTCGTCAGGTCCGGAGGCTGACAGACCGAGAGCAAGGAACGACTGTTCAGTCCGCGGGCGACTCGGCCTTTGTACGCGTGTCAGTGAACGTGAGTGCCCCGGAGAGGGCGATGAGACCGAACCCGACCTTGGCGATCACGTCGAGATACGAGATCACCAGCGCGGAGGTCTGGATCTGCATAAAACCGAGTCCGACCGAGCCCAGCACCCAGGCAACGGGATAGACCAGCCAGAGCACGATCAGGAACGCACGGAGTTTGCGGTAGACACCGAGTGTGATGTCGTCGATGGCCGCGGCTGACTCGTCGAAGTCGTAGTAGGTGTAGTAGACGACCCCGACGAATGCAACCGAACCGGCCACAAAGGAGATCCACTTTAGTGGCGGCGCCAGATATGCCCCGGCAAACCCAAGGATGATCGTTGCGCTCATCAGCCCGAGTGCACGGTAGATGACACCCGTCGCAGCACCTGCCAGCAATCCGAGATAGAGAACGTGAAGCGGCGTCGTCAACAACCAGTCCAAATACCGGATCCAGATGATACTGTTCCCCCGCTGGGTCTCCAGTGACCCGAATTCGAGCGCCATCAGGGCGTAAGCCACGAATGCAATCCCCGGCACTGCGACGAGGATCGCGTACCGGACGCGACGCTCCGACGGAACGAGCCGGAATCCGTATCCAAGCACGAGGGTACCGAGTGCCATCCCGATCGCACCGAGCGCAAAGGAGGTGGTAAGTTCCACCATCACTCGTCACCCCCTGGAACGGCAGACCGACCAGGGTCTGCTCTGTTTGCCGCGTCTGCAATGTCGGTCGAGACAGTAAACTGTGCCAGGAGATCCTCCAGCGCATCAGCACTCTCGCGGAGGTCCCGTGCGGAGTCGGAGACCTCCTCGATCGAATGTGTCTGTCGTGTTGCCGCATCGGCGACGTGCTCTGCCTCCCCTGCCGTCTCCTGGCTTAGCTCCGTGAGATCGTCGATGACGCCCATGACCTGCTGGGCGGTGGTGGCCTGCTGTTCGGTCGCATCGTCGATTTCCTGGATGCCAACGTCGACCTCTTCGGTATGCTCGACGATCCGTTCGAGTGCCTCGATGGCTTCCTCGACGGTCTCTGTGCCGGCGGTGATGCGGTCGCTTGTCGTTTCCATGGTCTGGACTGTCTCGCCGGCCTGGGACTGGATTTGCTCGATCCGGTCTTCGATATCGCTCGCGGCGTCTTTGGTCTCCTCTGCAAGGTTTTTGATCTCGTCTGCGACCACGGCAAACCCGTCCCCACTCGCGTCGGCGTGGGCAGCCTCGATGGAGGCGTTCAACGCGAGCATGTTCGTCTGTTCGACGATCTCCTGGATGAGATCGACGATCTCACCGATCTCCGAGAGATCCGCGGCTAAGGCGTTGATCTCCTCGACTGTCTCGTCGGTGTCGGCGTCGATCGCGCGCATCTCCTCGATTGCCGCCTGTGCCGACTCGCGGCCCTCCTCGCCGACCTCTGCGGCCGACTGCGAGGTGTTTGCGACCTCCTGTGCGGAGGCTGCAACCTCCTCGGCGGTCGCTGACAGGCCCTCCATCTCGGATGCCGCGTCCTGCAGTCGGTCGCTCTGCTGTGACGCCCCCCCGGTGATCTCCTGGATTGAGCGTCTGACCTCCTGACTTGCCTGATCGACCTGCTCGGCGTTCTCTCTGGCCTGTTCGGTCGAGGCGAGTACATTCCCGGCGAAGGATTTGGTCGTGGAGATGATCTCCTCCAGCGCGTCGAGTGTTCCGTTGAGCTCTTCGCCGACAGACTGCATCGCCTCGTGGTCGCTCTCCGGGTCGACACGACGCGTCAGGTCGCCGGACGCGACATCGTCCAGCACCTCCCGGTACTCGGTGGCTTTCTGTTCCAGTTCGTCGTTAACCTGCTGCATCAGTTCGCTCTCCTGCTCGGCCTCTTTGCGGGCCTGCTCGGCTTCTTCGCGGGCCTGTTCGGCGTCCTGGATGTTCTCGCGAAGGGAGGTACGCATCTGGTCGAACGACTGATAAAGGGTGCCGATCTCGTCGTCCCGGCTGGTCGAGAGATCCACGTCCAGATCACCGCGCCCCATCTGCTTGGCCCGCTGAGAGAGGCGTCGAAGCGACGTGACGGTGTTCATTCCGACCGTGACCCCGACGAGTCCGAGGTTGATAACCGCAAGCAAGATTAGTCCCAGCAGGTCAGAGTTGATCTGATCGGAGAGGGCAAACGCCTCGTTCGTCTCGGCGTGTACCATCACGATCCAGTCGTTGGTTTCCATTCTGGACAGTCCCATGATCTGATCGCCAGTCTGCATGAACTCGGCGGTATCCGTTTCGAGGTCGGCAAGCATTCCGTTGCTCTCGGGGTGCTCCGAGAGGATCCGGCTCGTGTTGGGGTGGGCCACGTACTGCCCATCGCCGTTTACCACGACGGTGAATCGTTCCTCCCGTGTCTCACCGACCAGCTGGGAGCGTTCCTGGAGATCAGTCATGTAGACAAGTGCGCGGTCAGTCTCCCCGGGAACCGGCGAGAGAACGGCGACGATCGGGTGATCGGCGATCGGCACCTCGAACGGTTCGGTGATGTGCGTCTCGTGGGGACCATCGAAGGAGGGCGGATTCTCCGCGAAGGCCGCACCCTGCCTTCCGACATCGACGCCCCGGAACTGCTCACTCGAACTGGCCTCGATGCGCATCGAGCTCGTGTTGAGGTAATGGACGGCAGCGACGTTCTCCGAGACCTGATCGTTCTCGACCAGCCCGGTGAGATGTTGGTTCAGCTGCTCAGTGTCGTCTGTGGACAACGCAGGGTTGTCTGACGCGCTCCGGATGCTGCGCTCCGTACTGCGCACCCAGGCGTCGAGTTCCCCTGCCTGGGAGTCAGACGAACTGATCAGGTTCTGACGAACATCCTCCTCAAGTGAATCGGAAGCTTGGACGCTAATTACCAATCCAAAGCCTAACATAACCACGACTGCGAATGTCAGCGCCAGCCCAAGCCGGAGTGCATAGCTGCCCCGGACCGACGCAGGAAGAAGCGATCTGTTTCGCTCTGTCATCGGTTGTGAGTTGGGTGTGAATATACATAAGACAACGTTCCCAAATTTCGACGCTGATAATCGGCGGCTGTAGGGCCCGTGTTCGCAGCACCGGAGAGACGCCGCCTGTACGAATACGTCGAATACAAAGCCGCAGAGTCCGGTATCGACGTAGAACAGGTTGACCCGGAGAACACGTCGCGTCGTTGCTCACACTGTGGATTCACCCACCCCGACAACCGCGAGA
>JAQCMX010000214.1 GCA_028274885.1 Haloarculaceae archaeon | reverse complement strand
ATCCCGAGAACGTACACTCCAAGCACAGGGATAATTGTCACCACGGCGCCAATTCCGACTGCATACGACGCTCGAACGACTTCGAGCATGAGCGAGCGTTTCGGGAGACCGAGGCACGTCACCTCCGCTGAGTCCGGGTCCGGGTCTGTTCCTCCGCTCATCAATCACTGAGTGTTACTGTAGGAGAATATAATTGCCGGACAGTTTCGCACTGTGATATTTGGCCGACCTGTTTATTAGTTCTCACACACCTGGGCCCTGTACTCAGCCCGGCCGCTGAGATTTATGACTCGCTGAATTTTGCAACGAGGGATGGGAACATCGTCTTCGATCAGGGGTACAACTCCGGTTGGATCCCAACCCCGAATACTGGGGACATCAGCATTTCAAGTGGCATAGAGGTGGCTCGGGGGACGCCTGACAATGCCGCTGTCCTGCCATTAGTGAGTGTAGAACAACGAGAGAATGGGCTCGGAGGGATTTGAACCACAGTCGTTTCGCGATGCTCCATTCCCTGGTTCGAATCCCTCTCGTGTCGTGGATTCGTCTGCTCACGTTCGTTCGCAGACAGAAGCGAGTGGACTCGCCGGGATTTGAACCCGGGGCCTCTCCCATGCCAAGGGAGTGATCTACCGCTGATCTACGAGCCCAAGATACACACTGAAACGTTTTTCATCACCAGGATTAAACCCATCGGATCCGGACCGGTTGGTGTCTCGACCAGTGTGTCCGTGTCCGCTTCGACAGCAACAAAGTTAGGGTTCAGTCCGTGTAGTTCACTCACCGACTGCACAGTTGTTCGGTCCCAGTTCGAGTTCGAACGCTGCCTCGTCATCGACGCGCCTCTCGCCGAGGTTGACGGCGATGATCGTCTCGTCATTGGGCGGACGTGGGGGAAGGTTGGCGACGACGCGCTCGACAAAGGGTTCTTTTGGCTCCTCGAAGATCCGGAGACGCTGTCTGACCTCGGCAAGCCTCGCGGCGAACGATCCATCACTCCGCGGTGTTGTCGTCGGCCCGACATGTCCGGGCGCAAGGACCGTTTTGTCCGGCAGTTCATCGAGTTTTCGGGCTGTCTCCCAAAGTGTTTCCGCGGCTTCCCGGGCGCGGTCGGCGTTCTCGAGGTCGGGTCGGGCTACACTGTCCAGAAACAGGGAGTCACCGGTCAGCAACGCGTCACCGAACTGGTAGCCCATCATCTCGGTCGTGTGTCCCGGGAGTGCCCGCGCAGTGATACTCGTTGCGCCCAGCGGGAGGCTGGCACCGTCTGTGACGAATCTCGCGTCGTCAGTCAGACCGCGTTCACTCGCGCCATCGGGATGAACGACGGTTGCCCCGGACTGCTCTCCGACCCGGCGGACACCGCTGACGTGATCTGCGTGGACGTGGGTGTCGATTGCGTACCGAAGTGTCCCATTGTACTCCGCTGCGACAGCGGCGTACTCGCCGGCGAAAGCCCGTAACGGGTCCACGACAGCAGCCTCCTGCTCAGCAACGAGCAGATACGCCAGACAGCCACTGGACGGACGGTGAAACTGCACCAGTGTAGTGTCGTTGAGACGTAACTGTCGTCGTTCGTTCAGTTCAGCCCAGGCCTCCATGCCGCCCTTGAGCGCGACGGCGTCGTAGCCCTGGCGTGTGAGAAACTGTGCAACATAAAAACTCGACTGTCCGATCGCACAGGCGGTGACCAGCGGTCCCTCGGGAACCCTGCTAGGTACCGCCGGTGCCGGGCGCTCGCCGGAGCGGTCGAGAAACGCATCGAAGGGGACGTTTCTGACGGTGAGATTTGGGTGTGTGATCTGCCACTGGGCGAAGTCTTCCGGGGGCCTTGTGTCGATCATCGTGACCGTCTGACCGCGGTCGAGTCGGGTTTTAAGCCTCCCGGCGGTGATTTGCTCGACCGCAATGTCAAGATTGGGGAAACTGCGAGGCACGTGTTCAGTTTGGCCAGAGACGACTAAGATCTGTCCCCTCGCGCAGGTCCCGACAGCGCGGCCCGGATCGAACCCGGGTATCTTTAGTGTCCGAACTGATTACATGAGAGTAACCGATGACCGAGGACTTCTACGAGGCACTTGGCGTCTCGCGGGACGCCGACGAGGAGGAGATCGAACAAGCCTACCGGGAGGCGGTCCGCGAGTACCATCCGGACGTGAGTGACGACCCGGACGCGGAGGAAAAATTCAAGAAGGTAAAAAAGGCAAAGGAGGTCCTGACCGACGACGAGAAGCGCCGGATGTACGACCAGCTCGGTCACGAGCGCTTCGAGCAGGCCGAAAAACGCGGCGCAGCGGATAGCGGCGGTGCGCGCGGTCGGGGGGGCGACCCCTTCGGTGGCGGCGGTGGCCCATTCGGGGATATGCAGGACATTTTCGATCAGTTTTTCGGTGGCGGTAGCGGTGGCTCTGGCAACCGGCCACAGACGGGTCGTGATCTCAAAACCGGTCTCGAAGTCGATCTCGAGGAAGCATATCACGGGAGCGAAAAGCAGCTGACGGTCACCCGCCCGGCGGAGTGCTCGGAGTGTAATGGGACGGGGCATCCGCCGGGAACGGGGTCACGGGCCTGCCCGAACTGTGAGGGGCGTGGGCAGCGCACGGAGGTCAAGCAGACAGCATTCGGTCGGATGCAACAGACCACGGCCTGTCGCCGCTGTGGCGGTGAGGGGACAGTTTACGAGAAGACGTGCTCAACCTGCCGCGGCGACGGGATCGTTGAGGACGAAACGACGTTACAGGTGGAAATCCCTGCGGGAATCAGCGACGGCCAGACCATCCGGATGGACGGCAAGGGCGCACCCGGTGAAGGCCGGGCGCGTAACGGTGACCTCCTCGTCGAGATATCGATCGCAGACCACCCCGAGTTCGACCGCGATGGCGCGGATCTGCACAGGCGCGAGGCGATCTCGTTCCCACAGGCGGTGTTTGGTGATACCATCGAGGTCGAAACGCTTGATGGCACTGTCGAGTTCGACCTTCCCGAGGGGACACAGAGCGGCGAGCGGTTCCGCCTCGGAGGGAAGGGAATGCCCAGACTCCGACGGCGCGGCAGCGGTGATCTCTACGTCCAGGTTCGGGTCGTAACGCCCGAGAAACTGAACGAGAAACAGCGCGAGGCGCTCGAACAGTTCGCGGAGGCTGGCGGGGAAGACATCGAAGTCGAACAGGGCTTTTTCGACCGACTCCGGAACAGCATCTGAGTCGACTCTTTCCGGACTCCGGAGGCCGATGCGGCTGTGAGTCAGTTGCCTGACAGGGATGTGATCGTTTACCGTTACGGCGAAGTGGTCGGACTAATTGGAGCACGAGACTGCAGTGGTTAGTGCACTGCTGGTACCGTTGGCTGTAACTGATCAACGATATTCGCCACCACGTGGCGAAATTCTTGAAAGACGTACAGCCAACAGTATGAGAACGGTCAGAGCGATTCATATGAGATCGGTCCTCAACGACGTGGTCAGATCTCGACCCCACCACAACCGCCGGAGGTGTTGTCTACCGATGAGTCCAGGCTTCAGCGACGCCTATGCTGGGGTTCGGGGCAATCACAATAGATTCGAGGCTGGGGTCATTAGAACAACTAAATGGACACGATCAAACAGTTGGTCGCCGGTGGACGAGATCGGGACGGGACCGTGGTCGACGCCGCAGATCGGGCAACGCCGTACAGCTACCACGAGTTCTGCACGAACACCTGGAAGGCGGGAAATCTATTGCGCCACTACGGCGTCCGCCAGGGGTCACAACTTCCGGTGCTCGTGGGTCCCAAAGACGCAAGCGACGAGGGGCGGTTCGGCCACCCGGATTCGGCAGCGCCACTCATCGCCGTGCTGGCGGCCGCAACACTCGGTGCGGCAGTCGATCTTTCGCCGTCGTCTCCGCTCGGCGGCCGGGCTGCTGTCCTCCCTGCAGGGTGGCTCGACCGCTACCAGACCGAGGCCGGATGTTCACGCATCGCGTACGGCGGTCCACCGGATGACCCCGACGTGGTTCACTTTGAGGGCCAGTCCTGGAGCGAGAACCCGATCGAACCGCCGGACCAGGTCGCCGTCGAGACACCACTGCTGGTAGCGAACGGGACCACGTTCAGCCAGGGAATCGTAAAGACCGTCGCCGGTGAACTCCGCGACTCCTACGGTCTCGGTGAGGGGAGTCGCGTCGCACTCGACGCACCGATGACGGAACCAGGTGCGGTCGTGGCTGGCGTGGTTGCCCCGCTGCTTGCCGGGTCGACGGTCGTCCTCGACGATAGACAGCAGTCACAGTCCGTCGACCTGCGCGTGACCGGGGACAACGGGGGCAAACAGACGATCGCCGCTCCGAGGATAACCGAGTCACTACGGGAGCGTTCGTAGGATCGTAATCGCACTCACGCACACACCTGCCCCTGCGATAGTGATTGCTGGTTTCGGTTCGAGAATACGCTTCGGGATGCGACCGCTTACCGTCTCGTCCCGCGGTACTCCCCGTGTTTCATACCGATCAGGAAGGCGACGATCGCAAAGAGTACCATCGAAGGGAGGACCATCTGGAAGATCGTATCGTCGGACATGATGTCCGCAGAGATCAGGCCACTGGTACCAGCGGCGACGATAACCACCAGGATGCCGGCCGAGACCGGCAGATTGAATTCGAAGTCCATAGATCAATCCGCGTGCTCCGGCGGCAAAAAGTTTGAGAATCCGGCGACAGACTCGTCGGAAGGGCTGGCACGGGTCCGTCGGTTTTTGAACACGCGGACCGGGACAGATCAGGCACGAACCCGTTTGAGGGCGCTGACACCCCCATCCTAACCCGGTTACTCCGCGGCCGGCCGGAGTAGATCCGCGAGCGTCACGACGGTGCCCAGTATCCAGCCGAGTGGAACGGAGACGGCAAACCAGATGACGACGTGGGCGAGTTCATCGCGTCGGTAGTTGTCGACAAGGTAATCCACGAGACCGAAAAGCTCCGGCCCATCTTCGACGAACCACTGCCAGATCGAATCACTACGGGACAGGACGAGATCCGCCGCTGCCGTGGAAAACAGTGCTGCGACGATCGGCGGGAGAAAGATCGCAGTGAGTGCGAGGGGATAGGCAAAGAGGACGGTCACGACCCGACCGCCGAGACGCCAGAGGCCAAACGCGAGGGCCGCCGACACGACCGCAACACCGCTTGCCGCTCCGATTGCCGTGATCCCTCCATCGGTAAACGAACCCGAAAACTGAAACGAGGCAAGCGCCGCGAGACCACCCCACAGAATCACGAACAGACCCACGACGCCGATGGTTCCGAGCCTGAGAGCGGTGAGATTGATCCGGTGCGTCTGGAATCGAAAAAAGTAGCCGAGCAACACCAGCGGATAGACCAGGCCGACGACCGGAACGCCAACTGCTGACCAGAGTCGGTAGCCGATAATTTCACGCGTCTCCTGGGGCTCCCACTTGCCAAGGACTGTGTCACTCGTCGCCCGCTGGCGGGGAAAAATGAACTCCATCCAGGTCTCGTGCATCACGCGCAGGTCATATCGAACCGCACTGGCAAGCCCCTGCCTGTCACCGGCAGACATGTATCTCCGAGGAGTTGCTCCCCGTATAAAATCGCTTTCTTTAATCCCCGGTGGCAAGGGGGTAACTGCGGGCCGACCGAAGAGGCTAAACGGTGTCCGCGTCTGATACTGCTGGCTGTAACTGATCTACGATATTCGCCACCACGTGGCGAAATTGTTGAAAGACGTACAGCCAACAGTATGAGAGTGGCCTACACCCAGTCGTCAGGGCCGAAATCCGGGTGGACTTTCCGGTCGCCCCGGTCAAGCCCCTCGATGCGGTCCATATCCTCGGCGTCGAGATCGACCTGGAGACTGTCCCAGTTGTCACGGATGTGAGCCTCACTCGTCGCCTTTGGGATCGCGGTCAGACCGAGTTCCCGGAGCCAGGCGAGTGCGACCTGTGGCTCGCTCGCATCGTGTTTTTCTGCGATATCGGAGAGGGTCGGATCGCCGACGACCTCGCCGCGCGCGAGCGGGGAGTATGCCACGAGATCAAGATCCGTTTCGACGGCGTACTCCCGGAGATGTTTCTGCTGGAGGAACGGGTGCAATTCAACCTGGTTGGCAAAAATCGGTGCGTCGATGACCTCGCGTGCGCGGTCGACGTGGTGGGGTTCGAAGTTCGAAACGCCCACGCTCCGGATCACCCCCTCCTGATAAAGTTCCTCGAAGGCACCGAGGGTCGCCTTCGGGTCGTAATCCCCGGCCGGCCAGTGGACATACAGTAGATCGAGGTAGTCGGTCCCGAGTCGGTCGAGGCTCTCGCGGGTAGACGAGTGGACCCCGTCGGGGGAGAGTTCGCTGTTCCAGACCTTCGTCGCGAGAAAGATGTCGTCGCGGTCGACATCCGCAGCAGCGATCCCGTCACCGACGGCATCCTCGTTGCGGTATATCTGTGCCGTATCGATGTGTCTGTAACCCATCTCCAGTGCCGTCAGGACACTCTCCGTACACCGCTCGTGGTCATCGTTTTCCCAGGTCCCGAGCCCGAACATCGGCATCGGTATGCCGTTCGTGGCCTGTACCTCTCCGGGAAGTTGTGTATCACTCATGCGTCTCTTTTCCATCTCGTCGGGCAAAGGCATTCTGACATAGAGTGTCGGAATCCTGGGGCTGGGGCTCAGTACTTCGGGTCCGCGCCGGTGATCTCGTACACGTCGTCCATGAGCGCGTCCCGGCGATTCTGCCACCCGTCGAACTCGTCCTGCGAGGAGGGGTAGTCGGCATAGATCTCCTTGATATCGCTTGCGAGATTGCTCACCTTGTTTGCCTCCCGGAGTGTTCCCCAGTGGCCACGTGTGTTGATCACCGTCGTGACGGCGGCTTTGATCTTGCCCGGCAGTGAAAGGGACGTTTCGCCTTTTTTGCCCATGATGTCGATCAGCATCTGTCCGGGAAGCGCGGTGACGATGTCGGTCAGTTCGTCGGTCTCGTGGGCGGAACCGAAGATATTGTACAGATCCATTGCGGCGAACTTCTTACCAAAGTCGGTCTGGACGCGCTGGTTGTACTCCCAAAGTGCCCTTTCCCCGACATCACCGTCCGCGATGGCCTCAACGGCAACCTCCGCGGCCCAGTGCCCGGCCTTTGCGGCGCCAGGAATACCCCCGCCCGTCGTCGGATTGACGTGGCCTGCGGCATCACCGACCGACATGAACCCGGGCGCAACGGCGGAGTCGTAGGGGCGCCGTGTCGGCAGTGCAGCACCGAGTTTGTCTTTGACCGTTGCTTCCTCGAACTCGGGGCGTTCCTCGAGGTCGCGCTTGAGAACGTCCACCAGCGGGATCGGGGGTTTGTTCATCTGGAAGCCAAGGCCGGCGTTGATTTCGGTCTCGGTCCGGGGGAAATACCACAGGTAACCCAACTCTTCGGTCGGCTTGAACACAATGGCGTCGTCGTATTCGACCGGTTCCTTTGTCTCGATAACCTCGCGGTAGGCCGAACAGAACTGATCGTATGTGACGTTCGTATCGTAGCTAGTCCCTTCGAAATCCGTCTTGTCCTGCAGGATCGAAAGTGCACCCGCAGCGTCGATAACGACGTCAGCCTGGTACTCGATGTAATCGCCGTCATAGATCCCTTCCACGCCGTTGACCTTGCCATTCTGGACGACATCTTTGACAACTGTGTTGTACTGAACGTCCGCTCCGACCCGGTCGGCCTCCTCCAGTAGCACCTCCCCGTAGCGCTTACGATCGACAACGGCCCCCGAGTCGTCCTGAAAGGGGACGTCGATGTTGTCCCCTTTCGGGTTCACGAAGAGTGCACGCCGGATATTCTCGTTCGTAAACGATTCCGCCCGGAGGTGGTCCCGGTCGATGACATCCGGGAACGTGCTTTTGCCCTTGATCGCGTCCCCACAGGCGATGTGACCGGCATCGTCCTCGCTCTTTCGTTCGAGTAAAGCAACGTCCAGTCCATTTTGTGCTGCGGTCGCCGCGGCAAAACAGCCCGCTGTTCCCCCACCAACCACGATTATATCTCGGGTTTCGGTCGTCATTGTCACCAGTTTGAAGCCTGGGTGATAAAAAACCTCATATTGAACGGGGGTGTGACCTATCGTCCGCGGACCGACAACCGACACCCTCAAGACCGAAACGGACACACACCTGAGAAGACGACGATGCTTCAACGTGTCGCAGGGGAGATCGCGAACCGCGAGACGGCTCCAACAGCCGTCCGGGCCGTGCTCGGGTACTACGCACAGTCTGGAACCCTGGATTATGCGAGTCTGCGACTCAAAGGCCACATCGACGACGTAGTAGAGGGGATACTCCGGGATGCGTACGCGGACATAGAGGAAGCGCTTGCGGAGTCGTTTGGCCACAGCTACGTCTCGTTTGACTACGATACGAAACTCGTACTCCCGGCAAAGCTAACGCTTGGCTACCTCTACCGCCGTCTGCCGGATTCAGAACACCCCGGGGCAAAGGAGGTGACCAAGCTGGTGACCGAAGCGCTCATCGACGGGGATATGCGCGACGCGGTCAACGACGACGAGTTCGCCGACTTTGAGGTGGATTTCGAGACCAGCAAGCACCGGCGGGTCGCCACGGTCGCACAGAACGTCCTGCAGGCCCGTGTCGAGGAACAGTTCGCCCGGCACCCCAAGGCGTTACGGGAGACCTACGACTGGGCCGTCGACGTCTCACAGCGACATCAGGAACACGACAAACAGTTCCGCGAACTGATGACACGTGCCCAGGAGGGTGACCGCGAGGCAGCGGAGCGGATACGAGCGGAGTACAAGACCGCCAGCTTCGAGAAACCACCGTCGCTGTTTACCGACGAGGAGCTCCTCCTCCCGTATCTAAAAACGCAGTACGACCGCGTCGGGATCATCTACGAGGGGATGATAGAGATGTATCGCGCCGCCGGTTTCGAGATAGACCGGTCGTTCGAGCGATCGATCGTACTTGCGATTATCGGCGCACAGGTCTGGCTGGACGACGTCGACGACTTCGAGACGGATATGCACGAGAAACAACTGACCCCCGTGACCGCCGAGTACCTGCTTGCCGACGACGACGCGACGGCGTACCGGTCCACCGTCGAGATCAGCAGAGGGTATCTGGAGCGGGCACGCCGGGAGGCGACAAGGGCAGACTCGACTCTGACCGGGATCGCAACCGAATATATCTACCGGAGTGGGGAGCCAAGCGTGCTACCGGGAAGCACATGAGTGACGCGGTTGGCGCTGTGTGCCGACCGAGATGGGAACATTCTTTTAAGTTACAGCGGGATATGTGAGTAGAGAAATGTCGTTACAGGACATCGCTCGGTGGATAGAGTCCTTGACCGCAAAGGTCTCGATCGGCGGGCGAACGCTTTTGTCCCTGGATACAAATCCGGTCCCGGACGACTGGACGCACGTGACCAAGATCGATCCCGAAGGGGAAAAGAAACTCCCAGTGTGGTTTCCGGCGTATTTGGCCCGGACAAGTGCCGTCTCGATCGGCGGTTCGCGGGATGTGACCGAGACAAACACGGAGGAAACGTTCGAGTCGGTGGCGGCAGCGGATGTCCCGGCGTTTCACGAGCCGAGCGCGCCGAGACACGTGACCGAGACCACCTACGAGCAGGCCGAATTTCTCGCAGTACCTGAGGTACTAAACGGTGACATCGATTCGCTCGTCGGAACCCTCGGGGAAGGGATCGAGCACATCCGGACGGATCTGGGTCCGAGCGTGATCAGGGACAAACTCGGGTTTGCAGCCACCAGCATCCTCGGCGACCGGGTGGGTAACTTCGCGGCGGCCTGGATGCTAGAGGAAGCTGTCTTCGAGGCGTATATCATCATGAACTTAGACAGCGCCGCAGCCCGGGAAGCAAACGTCACGGAGGACGATCTGCTCACGCCACAGGAGGCCAAAGCACGGGCGCTTGCCGCGGAATATCACCTCGAGAGCGAACTCATCTATCTCGAGTACTCGGGCACGTTCGGTGAGGAGGAGGCCGTCGAGATCATTGAGGCCATCAACGAGGGCGTTTCGTGGTCACGGATCTGGTACGGGGGCGGTCTCGACAGCCGAGAAAACGTCAATCGCATCCTAAACGCCGGCGCAGACTCAGTGGTCGTTGGGGATGTCTTTCACGATATCGCCACGGAGGAGGCCACGCTTTACCAGCAAGCGCGCGAGGAGTTCGACGTGACACCCGAGAAAGCGGAGATGCACAGGTGGCTCGAATCCCAGCGGGACCTGACAGAGACGAAGGCAGCGCGCTACCTCTCGACAATTCCTGCAGT
>JAQCMX010000205.1 GCA_028274885.1 Haloarculaceae archaeon | reverse complement strand
GTCACGGCCGTCGTGAGATCATCCAGTTACTCCTCTTCCCTTGATCCACATACCAGAACGGACCGGGTGGTAGACAGAATCACGTCCTGTGAGACGCTGCCAAACAACACCTTGCCAGTCGGCGAGCGCTTCCGGCCCGCCATACTTATCACGTCGGCATCGATTTCGCCGGCCAGTTGGATGATTTCTGCCGACGGCTCCCCACTTCGTTCGTGAAGTTCCACCTCGACCTCTGTGCCGTCAAGCAGATTACTGACGGGCCGTGCAGGGGCAAAGTTCGTGATCGAAGCCCCCTCGGGGTTGTCCTCGAAGACGTGGAGGACGTGGGCTCGGAAATCATCCTGGAACAGTTCGAGAACCCTTTCAGCGTGGACTTCCGCCCGATCTTCGTCCTTGCCGATGGCCATTAGTACGTCGTTCATGTCACATTGTATAAATCGAGGGATTAAAAACATACCCCAAATGATACGATATTTGAACATATCGTTTATTCAAGAGTGATTATTTTCTCCATATGAGAATATTCGAATACGCTCATCTGTAGTAGTAGATACTTTCTCATGACTGGAATTCGTAGTCTGCTACAGCATGGTCAGCAGAGAGAGCGTCAGCGAGGTGTTTCTGCCTGACAAAGAGGATTGTTTGGAGTACCTGCGTGATCACCGGTGGCCGAACGGGGTGACGTGTCCGCACTGGCTTCCTTCGCAACTGGTTGCGAAGGTTCCGGGGCGTCTCAAAACACCACTTACAGGGCTATCTGAACTTCCTCAGCCTCACACTCAACACCGACCGATGGTTCGAGAAAATCCTGAGTACCAACTTCTGCAGATGAGCGACGATCGAAAAGGGATCCGCGACGAGGAAAGATAACTATTTGTCGACGAGAATCGTGAACGAACCTTCCTGAACGAGGTCCTCGTCCTGGTCGTACATCTCGACACCGTAGGTGACGATGCCTTCGTCGTCGTCTCCGCCGTCTTTCAGTTCCTCGACGAAGATCCGGGCGTGGATCGTATTACCGATGAGGACCGGCCCCCGCCAGTCCCACTCGAGGTTCAGAATCGCTCGGCCGACACCCTCGGTGATACCCAACCGGTCAACGAAGCCAAACATGATCATGATGCCGAGATATCCCGGCGGTGACCGCTGGCCGAAAACCTCGTTGTTCTGGGCGTACTCCTTGTTCGAGTGGACGGGGTTGTAGTCCCCCGAAATGGCCAGTGTCATGACGTTGTCCGTCTCCGTGATCGTCCGACCAGGTGACCAAAATTCCATTCCTTCCTCTAATTCACCGAACGTTTTCCCGCGGTATTGCGGTGGCATGTTGGATAATCTATCCGCAAGGAACACTCCGCGGGTCTTAAATCCAGGGGCCTGCCGGGGGCAAAACCAGGTCTCACCCGAAGGTGTCGCTGAACCGTCCCGGCCTGAACAGGTCGAGTTCGCTGACGGTCGAGGTATCCTGTGTTGCGACGAACGCGATCGCCTCGGCGAGTTCCTCCGGTTCCGAGGCCTCACCGGGTTCGTAGCGCTCGGCCATGGACGTCCCCGTGTCCTCGCCACCCAGTCCGGTCCGTGTCTCCGAGGGGGTGACCGTCGAGACGGCGACGCCATCGTCCCCGACGTATGCATCGATGCAGTTGGCGAAATGGCTGACCCAGGCCTTGCTCGCGGCGTAGACCGGCGAATACGGCGTCGGATACTTGCCGGTAAAGCTCCCGACGAAAACGAGTGTCCCATTGTTCTCTTTGAGATGGGGCAGTGTCTCGCGTGTCAGGAAAAAGACCCCATCCGTGTTGGTCTCCATAATCGCCCGGTAGGACTCGGTCGACATCTCCTCGAACCGTTCCATCATGTCGGCGACGATCCCGGCGTTGTTGACGACGACGTCGAGTCGATCGAAGGCATCGACTGTCTCCTCGACCAGTGCGGTGATCTCGGACTCTTCGCGTACGTCGGTCGGAACGACGAGAGTTTCGACGTCGTAGTCGGACTCTATCTCCGCACTGATCTCTCGGAGTTGAGGTTCTCGCCGGGCGGCGAGGACAACGTTTGCCCCCCGGGCGGCGAGTGCACTGACTGTTGCGCGTCCAATACCCGAACTTGCACCTGTCACGAGGGCGGTCTGTGTGTCGAGTGGTGCCATGCTCCAAGGAATCGACACACGATCATATAAACGATCCGATCGATTACCGTATTCTGCTACGTTCTGGTTGCTGTATCTTGATACAGTGTACCGACCGGTTGGCACAGCTGTCAGTCTCCCTGTCCGACCGCTCTGCGGATTCCAACCACAGACGGAGAGATTGGACTGTAGGTCCCAACATCCCAGCACCCGGGGCTTCTCCGCACGCGAGAAAAGACGTTACTCTGGCATTAATCGCCAAACGTGGCCCTCACGCTTCCATCTACGGCCGTCTCACCGTTTTCCTTCGTGACGACTGCACTGAACTCGACAACGCCGCCACCGTCGTCGGTGGGTTCTTTCTCCTCAACCGTGACAGTGGCCGTGACGGTTTCACCTTCGAACACCGTATCGTGGAACCGGGTCTCAAATCCCTCCAACCGGGAGGGCCTGTCTAGCCGCCGGACAATAGGTTGGAGCATGTAGGCGAGGTTGGCGGGGCCCTGGTTGAGAAGGCCCGGATATCCGAGTTCCTCGGCGTGTCTCGGGTCGAAGTGGGGCGGATACGGGTCTTGGAGGAGAGCAGCAATGAGTTTCGTATCCTCGCCCCGGACGTCCGTAACGGTCTGTTCGAACGTGTCGCCGACCGAGAGGCTCTCGAATCGCATCTTAGGCGTCCCCCAGAATCACCATGTCGGCCTCTAGGTCGTATACAGGCTCGCCGTCGGTCGTCGAGACAGTGTATCTGTGGGTGGCGATGGTCAGTTCCCCCGACGACCCGTCTCTTTTCTCTATGTTGCTGATTTCTCCTTCAATGATAAACGATGTCGCCGTCTCAATAGGTGCGTGAAAGTCAGCTCGCAGTCCGCCGAGTACGGTCCCACTCTTCCAGTCGTCGGAGAGTCGGCTCATCGTGGCTTCGATACCGCCAGTGGCCTCGAAGACGATGTGCTGGCACATCGAGTGTGGAACGAGTTGGCCTGGTTCGCCGGCGTCTTGGGCGTCCTCGCTGTATCGAAACGCCATCTCATCGTCCCGGGTCGCGTCGGCCCAGAGGTACGCCTTCCAGCTTTCGACCTCGAACTCCCCGCTTGGTATTTCGGTCCCTTCTAAATCGCTTGCTACCATCGTCACAATATAGTGTGGTCAGTGTCTTAAATATGGGCCCAATCCCGGGGGGGTGTGACGGCCTCTGTCCGTCTCACGGAAGTTACGTCGGGTCAATCCAGTGATCCCATCGTCTCGGGGGCTTCAAGCCGGTCGATGACACGGTTCATGAACTCTCCGGCGGTGACACCGTCGACGAGGCGGTGGTCGTACGACAGTGAGAGAAACAGTCGCTTGCGGACGGTGATCGTCCGTTCGTCGGTAGCAACCGGTTCGTTTCGGATACCGCTGGCCCCGAGAATACCGGTCTGTGGCGGATTGATAATCGGCGTACCAAAGAGACTCCGACTGCCGTGGCTACCGGTGTTCGTGAGTGTGAACGTTCCACCCTCGAAGTCGGCCGGGACCAGCGAGCGGTCCCGGGCGCGCGAAATGAGCGTCTCGAGTTCGCGTGCAAGTTCGACGACTGATTTCTCGTCTACGTCCTCAACGACAGGCACGACCAAACCGTGGTCGGTGTGGACGGCGACGCAGATATTGTAGAACTGTTTTTCGAGCACCTCGTCGGTCTCCGTATCGAGTTCTGCATTCATAACCGGAACCGCCTGGAGACCACTGGCAATCGCTTTCAGAAACAGCGGCGTGTAGGTGACATGGATGTCGTGGTCGCTGTCGAGACGTTCCTTGGTCGCTACCAGCGCCTCGGCGTCGGCTTCGAACACTGACGTCGCGTGGGGGATGTTACTGCGGGACTGCACCATGTTCTCCGCAATCGTCCGGCGCGTCGTAGAGAGTGACCGACGGCGCGTGTTACCCTCGTCACGGCCTGGTTCCGTCTGTGTCCGGACAGTGTCGGACTCCTCGGCATGGTCGTCGATATCAGTACGGAGCACCCGGCCGCCCGGGCCGGACCCCGAGACGCGGGATATGTCTACCCCATGCTCGCGCGCCCGCCGGCGCGTGCTTGGTGTGGCAAAGACGCGATCCGTCTCCGACGTTTCTGTCGTGTCTGTACCCTCGCTCTCCGGGTCCACATCGTCTGAGTCAAAACTCCGCGAGTCCGGGGCGGTCGATTTCGTCTCACCGACATGCTGTGGCGGTGACGTCGTTTTAAACACCACAATGACATCGCCGACCGCGATCGACTCGCCGTGATCGCCGCGGAGTTCCGTCACGGTTCCGGGGCAAGGAGCCGTAATTTCGACGACTGCTTTGTCTGTTTCGACGTCACAGAGCGGGTCGTCTTCGGCAACCTCGTCACCAACGCCGATGTGCCACTCGAGGAGATCCGCCTGCGTGATACCCTCGCCCACATCGGGTAGCGGGAACTCGAACATTGTCAGATTGTTGTCAGTACTCATACGACATCACCGCCTCGATCGCGTTGCGTGCTCTGGTTGCGTCGGGGAGATACGCATCCTCGACCTGGTGGCCTGGAAAGTGGACATCGAACCCTGTGGCCCGTTTGATCGGCGCTTTCAGCCGATCGGTAACGTACTCCCCGACGAGTGCCGCGATCTCCGCACCCAAACCGACAGTGCGTCTCGCCTCGTGGAACACCACAAGGCGACCCGTCTTTCCGACAGATGCGAGGATGGTGTCGACGTCGAGTGGGGACAGCGAGCGCAGATCAAGAATCTCCACGTCAGCGTCGGTGACTTCGGCAGCAGCGGTCGCATCCCGTACCATCGCACCCCAGGTCACGAGTGTCACATCCTCCCCGGAACGGGCGGTACGAGCCTCTGCCAGTGGAACCGGTGTTGTATCCTCCGGCACCGGCCCGCGCATCTCCCGGTAGAGGCGCTTGGGCTCTAAGAAGACAACAGGGTCATCACACCGGATGCTCGCTGCGAGCAGCCCCTTCGCATCGGCTGGTGTCGACGGGACGACAACGCGAACACCTGGCGTGTGGACGAGGTGGGTTTCTGTCGATTCGGAGTGGAATTCGCTGGCTTTGATACCACCACCGTAAGGGACTCTGAGGGTTACAGGGATATCGAAGGCACCGGCGGTGCGCTCGTGCATCTTCGCGAGCGTGTACTGAATTTGGCCAAAAGACGGGTAGAGAAAGCCCATAAACTGGATCTCGACGACCGGACGTTCACCGCGCATTGCCATCCCGACTGCCGTCCCGACCAGGGCGTTCTCGGAAAGGGGCGTATCGACGACTCTGGTGCCTCCAAATCGGTCGTACAAACCCTCTGTCGTCCGGAACACGCCGCCAATGGGGCCAATGTCGTAGCCCAGCAACCGGACGGTATCGTCGCGCTCCATCTCGCTCGCGAGGCCGTCCCTGATTGCCTCGATAAGCGAGCGGTCCTGAGTCGGTGACGCCGGTCCATCGGTTTCGCTGCGAGCGGTACTGTTGCCCGTATCCGGCCGTTTTGGCCCCAGTGACTGCTCACCTGTGTGGTCCTCAAACGGGTTCTCCCCGTCCAGTTCCGTGGCCAATTCCCAGCGCTGGCGCTGGTGGTTCCACCCCTCACTCTGGAGGTGGTGTTCGAACATCTCCAGCGGATCAGACTCCGGTACCGACCGTGCAGCAGCAACGGCTTCCTCGATTCGCTCGTCGACTGACCGCGTTATCTGCTCGACTGTCTCGTCGTCAAGAAGGCCACGCTCGCGGAGATAGGCCTCGAAACGGTCGACAGGGTCGCGGGCCTCCCAGTACTGGCGTTCCGTCTCATCGCGGTACACCGACTGGTCGTCTGCTGTGTTGTGGTCGGTGCGCCGGTAGGTAACCGCTTCGATGAGCGTCGGCCCACTGCCGTTTCGGGCCCGCTGGACTGCCGTCTCCGCGGCGTCGTAAACGGCGAAGACATCGTTACCGTCGACCCGGGAGTGGGGGATGCCGTGGGCCGTGGCCTTCTGTGCGAACGTCTCCGCCGCGGTCTGGCGATGGGCCGGGACCGAGATAGCCCAGTGATTGTTCTGACAGATGACCACGACCGGTGCGTCAAAAACACCCGCGAAGTTCAGCGCCTCGTGGAAATCGCCCTCGGACGTTGCCCCTTCTCCGATGTAGGCCATCGTCACTGCCTCCGGGTCAGCACCCGTCTCGTCGGCGACGAAGGCATCGACCATCGCCGTCCCGACGGCGTTGCCGATATTGACCGCAACCGGCGTCGATCCCGGCGTGATCGTCACGTTCGGCGACGTCGCTTCGGAGACTGCAAGGTGGTCGTTGCGTGTCTCGGGTTCTGCACCCATCAACTTCGCGAGGATCCGATCCATCCGAACACCGAGGTGAAACAGACCTGATGTCTGGCGGTAACTCGGATAGTACCAGTCGCCAGCGTCCAGCGCAGCTGCGGTGCCCAACCCGACCGCCTCCTCACCAACGGAGTCGGCAGCAACACTGATTTCGCCTCGCCGTTGCATCCGGTTTACCTTCCGTTCGTAGCGGCGAGTCTGGACGAAGATACGGTACATCTCAAGCAGCGTGTCGTCGTCCAGTTCCGGTGGTTTCCCCGTCAAAGAGCCGTCGGGCGCCAGGATCCGGTCATACTCCTCTGGCGGCGGTTCGACGTGCCACATCGTTATACTGTACACAAAATGTCGTGCGATTATAAATGCAGGCCCCTCTTTGGCTCTATAACTGTTCGGCAAGCATGTTATTGAACGTGTTTCGTTCGGCGATCTTTCCCTCGTCGTTAAACCGGAGGAAGTCGGCGAATCCAAAGGAGGTATCGGTCCTGTCGGTGAGTTTCACGCCCTCGTAGTGGCCGCGGACTGCCACCCGGTCACCGTCGACCAGCATTTCAGCTACCGTGTGCTCACCCCTGAGTCCCCGCTCGTTGAGATAGAACTCCCGCAGTTCCTCGGTACCGTTTAGCCTTCGCGGTCCCGAGCGGATGTACGTGATATCCGGTGCGAAGAGATCTAACATCTGTTCGTATTCCTCGGCATCGACATGCTGGTAGTAGCTCCGGACGGCTTCTGGGTCGGCGTTCCCGCTCATAGGCAGGCTATCCCCCCCGGCCGGTTAGTTCTTTATAGAAATGCAGGAGAAAACCAACCCCTTGGGTTGGATGAATCCGTAAGCTATTGAGAGCCTGTCATAGAATCCATCTCATAGCTTCTCACAGCCCGGATTGTTTCCTCGCTCGTAGTTGGTGATGGCCACGACATGTCGGAGACACCGCGCAAGGAACACTTCTGTCCGTGCGTGGACGCGGCCTCGGGCGCAGACGTGCCCGAGGCCGCAGTCCTTGACTGCGTCGTTGGTTCGTTCGACTCCTGTCCGGTTGTTGTACGTCTCCTCCAAGATGGACTGTTTCAGCCGCACGTCC
>JAQCMX010000204.1 GCA_028274885.1 Haloarculaceae archaeon | reverse complement strand
CAGCCGGGCTTTCGGGGTTCTGGACTTGGGCATCCTGGCGGGAGGGATCGTGGCCGGCATCTACGGTAGTGCCGTCGGTCTCGCTTTCCAGAGGGGTATCTTGCTCGGGGGCCGACTCACCCTCGATATCCTCGGGAGCGTCGGCGTCTGCAACAGTCGTGTCCTCCGAAACGTCCTCTGTAAAACGTGTGAGTTTGTCCTTCAGTCCGTCGAACATGGACCTACTGGTCTTGTTGCTGTTGTTGCTGGAGTTGCTGCATCTGCTGGGCTTGCATCTGCTGGGCCTCCTCCTCCAAGCGTTCGGTCTGGGTCTCGATCTCGGCGATGTCCGATTGCAGCTCCTCGATGCGGTCGTCGAGGGTATCGCGCTTGGATTCGAGCGAGTCGATTGCTCCGTCCTGTCCGCGCTCGGCAGCGTAGTCGGCGCCGAGTTCGACGATTATTTCATCGACGTCGACGATCTCGGCACCGACGTACGCGCCGCCGCCGAGGGGGACCTGCACCGTCGAGCCACTCTCGAGTTCCTCGATCGCCTCGGTGGCATCGTCGATGTCCTGTTGTTCCTGCCGGAGGGCTTCGATCTCGGCTTTGAGGGCCTGTTGTTGCTGCTCGAGTGTCTCGATCTGTTCTGCGATCTCCTGCATCTGCCCGCCGCCACCACCGCCACCGAGGCTCATCCCGCCACCTCCTCGATTTCGATCTGTGGACGCTTGAGCCCGTGTTTCGAGCCAAACTCCGCGTAGGTGTGCTCGCGTGCGACATCCTCGTTTTCCGCCTCGACTGTCTTCTCGAAGGCCAGCCAGCCGTCCCGGGCCTTCCAGCTCCCGGTGACCGTATACTCGTTCATACACATCGATGGGTCACCGAGCCGGAAGAATCTTCCTACTCGGATACCCGGAAGACAGGGGCACAACTGGCGCCCTCGTTAAGTATGCGCGGCCCCTACCGTCTGTATGGCAGAGCGGGACGGAATCCCTGGGCGGAGGTCGGTGACAGACAGCGAGGCCACACCGGCAGAGATCGTCGACGGGATCGACCGGCCGGTGTTGCTGTTCGACGGTGTCTGCAACCTCTGTAATCGGACGATCCGGGCCATCGTTCGGCTCGACGGGACGGGCAGTATCCTCCTTGCACCGCTCCAGTCGGCGGTCGCGAAGGAACTGCTGGACCGGGTCGGACTCGGGGCTGACTACTTCGACTCGATAGTCTTCGTCGAGGACGGAACGGCCTCCACCAAATCGACCGCTGTTCTGCGTGCCTGCCGGTACCTCGACGGGCCGGTCCCGCTTTTATCCGCCCTCGTCTACCTCCCCAAGGGGCTTCGCGACCGGGCATACGACGTGGTCGCCGACTACCGCTACCGGATCTTCGGAAAAAAAGAGGAGTGTCCCGTCCCACCGGCACACGTGCGGGAACGGTTTCTGGAACGGTCGCTCGCCTAACCGAGCCCGCAACGACAGATCGGGAGACAGCCCCACCAGCGCCCGTTGCGGGCACAAACGACCTGATCGCCCGGACGAACTCCCGATTCGAACACCACGGACGGATTGTTCCCGGTCTGTCCTTCAGACGGTCACACGGGAACCCCAGGGGATCACGCGAGTTGCTCACACACCCGCAGGCGAGTGATTGATATGTGGCTGGGAGCAAAGATCTGTCAATGGCGTTGGTCAAAACCGGGGCCCGCCTCCACTTCGGTTTCCAGAATCTCTCGCTGGCTCACGAGCGACTCTACGGCGGCGTCGGGGTTGGGCTCTCGGAGCCACGACTCGAACTCGCTGTCGACCGCGCGGACGGGATCGACTGCTCCGACAGCGAAATCGAGCAGTACGTCCGGGATGTCGTCGATGTACTCGGGGTGCCCGGGGCCAGAGTGGAACTGCGGGAGCGGTTCGGGCGCCACGTCGGCCTCGGCAGCGGGACCCAACTCGCGCTCGGAACGCTTGCAGGGGTTGCCCATGCGTACGACCTCGAGGTGAAACCCCGGAGTCTGGCCCCGGAACTGGGCCGGGGCGGGCGCAGCGGGGTTGGCGTGGCCACCTACGAGCAGGGCGGGTTCGTCATCGACGCCGGGCATCCGACCGAACGGTTCACGACGGCTGCGCCCACACCCGGTTCGTGGGACGTGCCGACCCCGATCGTCGCACGGTCGCTTCCGGATGAGTGGCGATTCCTGCTGGTCGAACCGGACGCGCAGGCGGGCGCGAGTGGCGCCACCGAGGACCGGAGCATCCGTCAGATCGTCGAGCGTGCGGATCCGGGGATCGCAGACGAGATCGCGACACTGCTCGTTCGGCGACTACTGCCGGCCGTGGCGGAAGGCGACCTCGACGGTTTCGGCAGGGCAATCGCACGACTGGGACGGCTCAACGGTGCGTGGTACGCCGACGAACAGGGCGGAGTCTACCGACCGCCGGCGGGGCAGTTGGTCGAACAACTGACCGACAGCGATGTGATCACCGGTGCCGGCCAGTCCTCGTGGGGTCCGACGGTGTATGGCGTGACCAGCCGTCAGGAGGCGGAACAGGCCCGACAGGTGGGTGAACGTGCCCTCGAGAAAACGGGGGTAGCAGGGACAGTGCGACTCGTCAGCGCCCGCGACCACGGCGCATCTGTCCGTGAGTGACCCGCTGTACGACACGATGACCCGTGTCGACGTTGCCGTAATTTCTGTCCTGCCGTCGACCACTCGCCGATCCTGAACCACAATCAACGTTCTTTTTTCATCTGGCACTGTCCCCGGAGTATTGTGGCGGGACAGGGCTCGGAAGAAAAAAGATATATATGTAACCAGTGCTTACTTGTAGTTAGTATGAACGTGCAACAGCAGTTAGATCAAGAGGGCGTTGACGTTCGCAGATGCGAGTACGACGACACCGTAGAACTCGTCGCGGAGTTCGGTCACGTCCACGAGGCTTCGGTCGATGCTGTCGACGAGACCGTGATTGTGGTCGCTGACGGCGAACAGTACGACATCGATCTCGAGACGACGCAGAGAGCGTCCATGAACAACGGAGTCCTAACGATAGAAGCACAAAGATGAAACTCAGTGTCAAACCGTTAAAACAGAAAGACGCAGGGCGTGGGCTGGCGGCGATCGACCGGCAGGTGATGGAGGAGATGAGTCTCGAAAACGGGGATTACATCCTCATGAAAGGGGAGAAAGGCCGAACGGTCGCCCGTGTCTGGCCGGGCTATCCTGAGGACCGGGGGCGTGACGTGGTCCGGATCGACGGTCGCCTGCGCAAGGAGACCGGTGTCGGTATCGACGATACCGTCTCGGTCGAGAAGGCAGATGTCCAACCTGCAACGCGGCTGACAGTCGCACTCCCACAGAACCTCCGAGTTCGTGGGAACATCGGCCCGATGATCCGGAAGAACCTCAGTGGGCAGGCGGTCACGGAGGGACAGACGGTGCCGGTTTCGTTCGGACTGGGACCGCTCTCGACGTCCTCGGGTCAGCAGATCCCGCTCAGGATCGCATCCAGTGAGCCAAGCGGGACAGTTGTCGTCACTGATTCCACGGAGATCGACGTGAGCGAGCAGCCTGCAGAACAGCTCACAGAAACCGAAACGGAGCGTGAGGCCCCGAGTGTCACCTACGAGGACATCGGCGGGCTCGACGAGGAACTCGAACAGGTCCGGGAGATGATCGAGTTGCCGATGCGCCACCCGGAACTGTTCCAGCAACTCGGTATCGAACCGCCAAAGGGCGTTTTGCTTCACGGGCCACCGGGGACCGGAAAGACGCTGATGGCCAAGGCCGTCGCCAACGAGATCGACGCGTACTTCACCAACATCTCCGGACCGGAGATCATGTCGAAGTACTACGGCGAAAGCGAAGAGCAACTGCGGGAAGTGTTCGAGGAAGCCGAAGACAACGCCCCGGCGGTTGTGTTCATCGACGAGATTGACTCGATCGCACCCAAGCGCGGCGAGACGAGCGGGGACGTCGAACGCCGCGTCGTCGCACAGTTGCTCTCGTTGATGGACGGACTCGACGAGCGCGGCGACGTGATCGTCATCGGTGCAACAAACCGTGTGGACGCGCTCGATCCGGCGCTGCGTCGGGGTGGTCGGTTCGACCGGGAGATCGAGGTCGGCGTCCCGGACAAGGGAGGCCGCAAGGAGATTTTGCAGGTCCACACCCGCGGAATGCCACTTGTCGACGGCATCGACCTGGAGATGTACGCGGAGAACACCCACGGTTTCGTGGGCGCAGACATCGAACAGTTGAGCAAGGAAGCCGCGATGAACGCCCTCCGTCGCATCCGGCCCGAACTCGACCTCGAGGAAGACGAGATTGACGCCGAGACCCTCGAACGTCTCCAGGTCACCGAGACGGATTTCAAGGAGGCGATGAAGGGTATCGAACCCTCGGCGCTCCGCGAGGTGTTCGTCGAAGTCCCCGACGTGACCTGGGAACAGGTCGGCGGTCTCGAAGACACAAAGGAACAACTGGGTGAGACGATCCAGTGGCCCCTCGAATATCCGCAAGTGTTCGACCAGATGGACATGGAGGCCGCAAAAGGGGTCCTGATGTACGGTCCGCCCGGGACCGGAAAGACGCTGCTTGCAAAGGCAATCGCAAACGAGTCTAAAAGCAACTTCATCTCGATAAAGGGTCCGGAGTTGCTCAACAAGTACGTCGGTGAATCCGAGAAAGGAGTCCGTGAGATCTTCGAGAAGGCGCGCGCGAACGCGCCAACGGTCGTGTTCTTCGACGAGATCGACTCGATCGCGGGCGAACGTGGCCAGCGCAGTGGCGGCTCAGGCGTCGGTGAGCGCGTCGTCTCACAGTTGCTGACGGAACTGGACGGGCTCGAGGATCTGGAGGATGTCGTAGTTATCGCCACGACCAACCGTCCGGATCTGATCGACAAGGCCTTGCTACGCCCCGGACGACTCGACCGCCACGTCCACGTGCCCGTGCCCGACGGTGAGGGGCGGCGCAAAATATTCGAGGTCCATACCCGGAGTAAGCCACTCGCGGACGACGTTGACGTAGACGAGCTTGCCAGCCGCACGGACGGGTTCGTCGGGGCCGACATCGAGGCACTCTGTCGCGAGGCTTCGATGGCCGCAACGCGGGAGTTCGTCCGGAGTGTCGATCCAGAGGATATCGACGACAGCGTCGGGAACGTCCGCATAACGATGGACCACTTCGAGACGGCACTGGAGGAGATCACCCCGAGCGTCGACGAGGAAACCGAACAACGTTACCAGGAAATCGAGGAACAGTTCGAACGCCGCGATCCCAGGAGAGAGGAGGAAAGACAGGTCAGTCGGACGTTCCAGTGACGACAGTCGGATCGTCACGGTCCGGTGTTTCCGGCAGGCCTGTCCGCGCTGCACCACCGACCAGCGTGGACCGCCGGTTTCCGGAGCGACACTGACACACCGTGTTACAGCGGTAGCGAGGCGAAAGCCCCGACTGAACTCCTGTCTCTTACCCACAAATCGAGTTACTGCCGAGATCACCGCCCGACTCACTCCTCGCATCGATCCTCTGAGCATAGGGTGGGGTCGACAGCGTCTGACGCGTCTGTCTGGAACCTGCTGAACTTATATCGGTCCGCCGGTTATACTGATACTGTCGGCTATAACTGATCTACGATATTCGCCACCACGTGGCGAAATTCTTGAAACACGTACAGCCAACAGTATCAGTATCCCGAGTCTGTACCGCCGTGACAACGTATCACGTGTCGCTGCACAGCGATATCTGCAACCTGGGGAACAGAGTAATCACAACGGTATTATCCGTGACGATGTCCTCCCGGAATCAGGGTTCGGTCGTATAAAGCGAGTAGACGATCACCGCAAAGCCGACTGCGAGAAGTGTACTCTCGATGAGAAGGCCGGTTTCGAAGTCCACGATCAGCTGATCGGCGACCCCAGCCAGCAGGGTGCCGAGGGTGATGATGCCAAACCCGAGTGTGAGTGCACCCAGCGACTGTGCTCGCGTTCGGCGGAACGCCTTATAACTCAGGTACGTTATGAGACCGCCAAGCAGGAGTGTGATCGTTTTGAGCACGATGATGATCGACGGGACGGTAAGTTCGTGGAAGGTCATGTTTCTTTGCGCACCTCCGACCAGAGATTCGCCAGTCGTTCGTTCGCAGTTTGCGGGCTGCTCGTGATTTCGACGGTGAACTCCCGATCGTCTGACAGCCCGACAACGACCTGTTTGAACGCCCCCGTATACCGGCTGACGTGTTGACCATCCGATCGTACCTCCACCCCCTCTTCGAGCAGTGAGGCTTCGGTGAGACGGTCTAGCTTGCGGTACGTCGTCGAGAGAGGGATATCGGCCTCGTCGGATATCTCCTCGGCAGTCATCGGTTCTGTCAGGACGCTGACTATTTCCCGACAGTCGGGATCGTCCAGCGCGTCGAATACTGCCTGAAGATCAGGTGACTCGTCGTCCGCGATCGGGTCACGGACCATCTCTACGCGTATTCGCCAACGCAGGGATAAAACCCTGCCGAGAGACACTGAGTCAGATGGGCCGGATTGTTTCGGACCGTCGATGGATCGGACTGTGAGACGAGACCGAGGTATTTTTGTTCGTATCAGAATAACTGTTTGTGTGTTCCACGTCGAGTTACATGCCCACTCGGCACTGTCCTACGACGGCCGCGATCCGGTGGACGCGCTCCTCGAGCAGGCCCGGGCAGTTGGCCTTGACGCGCTCGCTGTGACAGATCACGATGAGATCGATGCCAGCCTGAATGCGGTCGATCGTGCCCCGGAGTATGGACTGCTTGCGATCCCAGGGCTCGAGGTGTCGAGCCGGGACGGCCACGTACTGGCACTCGGCGTCGAAGAACTGATTCCGTCGGACCGTCCGTTCCGGGACACGGTCGATCGTATCCGCGACAGCGGGGGAATCGCGGTCGTACCCCACCCCTTTCAGGAGTCACGAAACGGTGTCCTAGCAAACATCTCGAAACGGACACTCACCATTGCCGACGCGATAGAGGTGTACAACTCCCGGCTCGTCACCGGGTACTCGAACCGACAGGCAAAACGGTTCGCCCGCAAGGAGGACATGCCGATGGTAGCCGGTAGCGACGCGCATATAAGCAGCATGGTGGGTCGAGCGATTACGCACGTCGATGCCGCGCAGTTGACTGTCACGGATATCTTAGAGGCAATCACCGACGGCCGGACGACGATCAAAGGGCGACGCACACCCTGGCATATCAGCTTCCGACAGGCGGCGAGTTCGGCCAAACGGCGCGTGAAAGCACGACTGGGACGGTATCTGTAATGACGCTCGCGGGTGCTCGGGCGGCGACAGTCCGTCGAGCGATCGATCGTCGTGATCCGCTCCCTGGAACGTCTGGATTTGCCGGTGCGGTCGATGGTCGGCTCGTTCGCGACGTCCTGGGTCGGTATCCGCTCTTCTATGAGCGGACTGATCCCCATGTCTGGGCGCACGACCCTGGGACACTCACCGAACCACAGTCACTCGCTGCCGGCCACCTTCGAGACGAGACCGGCACCCAACGCGTGTGGTCGCTCCCCGAACCCGACCCTGTCTCGGACCACCAGCACGCACTCACAGAGCTTCGGGAGGCAATCGCAACCACGCTCGTCGACACCTCCGAAACCGGTCTCGCGGTCGCCTTCTCGGGTGGGGTGGACTCCGCGCTCCTCGCCGCACGACTGGACGCACCCCTGTACGCGGTCGGCTTCCCCGACAGCCACGACCTGCAGGCTGCTCGCTCCGGCGCGGAGTTGCTCGACGCGGAACTTACCGAGATCGAACTCGACCACGACACCATCAGAGAGGCTGTCCCGGCGGTTGTCGAGGCAACAGGGCGGACGAACGCGATGGACGTCCAGATCGCCATTCCGCTGTACGTGGTTGCGCGCCGGGCAGCCACAGACGGATTCGACCGTCTCGCGCTCGGCCAGGGTGCCGACGAACTCTTTGGCGGTTACGCCAAAATCGCAAAGGCCCCCGACGACCCCCGTGTCCGGGCCGACACGATCAGAGGTGCGCGCCGTGAACTCGTCCGTGGACTCCCGGAGCAACTCGAACGAGACGTTCTCACACTCCGGTCTGCCGGCGTCGAACCGATCACACCGCTACTTGCAGACCGGATCGTCTCGGCTGCACTGGCATTGCCCGAGGAGTTGCTTGTTACCGACGGCCAGCGAAAGCGCGCACTCCGGGTGGTTGGGCGGCGGTGGCTACCCGACGAAATCCTCTGCCGGGACAAGAAAGCACTGCAGTACGGCAGCCTCACCGCACGGGAACTGGATCGACTGGCGCGCCAGGCCGGTTTCAAACGACGGATGGACGATCACGTACGGAAGTTCATCGAGAGTCTCACCTGATTGCTCCTCGGAGTCTTTCCTGTCTGCGTTTGTCACTCAACTGTTGAGTATTCGTCGAACGAATTAAAACCACAGTCGACAGATCCGTCCGCGGAGTCGTTTCCTCTATGCGAACGAAGCCGACACGTATCGGTACGCTGACTGATCACGTTCCGGCCACCACTACTCGGTGGACTCCGCGCTCACTCCGAACTATAGCGGAGCCACCGACCAGGGCAGACAGGGTTTTTTTACTCACAGATACTGAACAAATAGACCAGAGAGACCATCTACGCCGGAAAAGCGCCCTCCCGATCTCACATCGTATCCGAACCGGTTCGGTTTCGATCTGGGATCGGTTGCTGACGAGGAAGGTGGATTTTGCTGGGCAGATTGCGGGTACGTATATACGGCGACATATTTAATATATTCCGACAATAATTATAAATTAGATATCACCGATGTACGACCTGACAGGATTCCAGCGTGACCTTCTGTACGTCATCGCCGGGAAGGAGAAGCCACACGGTCTCGCCATCAAAGAGGAACTTGAGGAGTACTACGAGAAGGAGATCCACCACGGCCGACTCTATCCGAATCTTGACACTCTCGTCGACAAGGGACTCGTGGAGAAAGGCCAGCGTGACCGGCGAACAAACTTCTACAGTCTCACCAGACGAGGGCGCCGTGAGATTGGTGCACGCAGCGAGTGGGAACAGCAGTACGTCGACCTGTAACTGATCCTGTCACAGAACACGGGATTTTTGAATGCGCGCTCGCACGGCAACAGCTCTTTTCGGTCTCGTGGGCAGCCTCGCGCTCAGCCTGATTCTATGGTGGTTGTTCGGGACGCTTCTGGTTTTTCTTTTTTTGCCCTTTCTCCCCTTTCTTTTTCGTGGCCGTGACGAACCGACCGTGCGGCGGTGTCCCCGATGTAATTTCGAGACCCGGCAGGAAGACTACGAGTTCTGCCCCCGCGATGGCGAGCGACTCCAGGGCAACAGTGCCGAGGAAAAAGGAGACTGGCAGCGGTAACTCGCCTGTCTCCACACGCCCGCAGACGCCCGTCCGACCTGCTCAAAACTGGTATCTGCGGTCGTCGTTTGTGTCCGGTTGCGGGAAGCCCTGTTGTTTGTTGTAAGTATCCATCGTTACGCCTATCAGGTACTCGTCGTAGGTCACCTCGTAACCGCTCCGGAGGTGAAAGTCGAGTGTTCCGGTCTCGACGGTCGTCTGAAAGAGCATGTGGATCGCCCGTCGAACGAGTTCGTCCGTCTCATCGGGCTCCATCGCGGCAGTGAGCATCGCGAGTTCGTTTCGCGTCTCCCGGTCCAGATCAACAGCGACGTTCTCACCCATCTCGGAGTAGCGCTGGGTCACGTCGTCTGTAAGATCATCAAGACTCATACCTGCGTTTGGATCCTCGCTGTCAAACCGCTTTCGTCCGCTCGGTGGTCGGAGGTGACCGCCAGACCGGGAGGTTTTTTTGTGATCAGTTGAAGTTGAACTATGACTGTCAGTTACGGTGACGTACAGGTCGATTGGCTTGGCTATGCGACCATCCGCCTGGAAACGCCAGAGACGGTCGCCTATTTCGACCCGGGACGGTACGGGGTGTTGACCGGCGAGTGGAGTGCTGACAGCAAAGCCGCCGAACACGCACATCCGCCAGCCCACAGGTACCGCGAGAACGACGCGGATATCGTTTTTCTTACACATATCCACCACTACGATCCGGACGGGATCGACCGCGTCGCAGGCGACGGGACAACCGTCGTGGCGTTCGAGGGGATCAACAAGCGCGACAGCGTCCGTGAACTTCCCCGACTGGTGGAACTTCCCTACGAGACGCGCCGGGTCGGTCTCGAATCGGAGGGGGTCGTCGAGGATGTTCCCTACTGGACGGTCAACGCGTACAACCATCCGGACGGGGAACACACCGACCCGAACGGTACCCCGCATCATCCGGAGGGTCTCGGATGTGGATATCTGCTCTCGCTCGATGGGACACGGGTGTTCTGGCCCGGCGACACGGACGTTCTGGCCGGACACGCAAGGCTCGACGTCGAGGTGTTCATTCCGCCGATTGGCGGGTCGTTCACGATGGACCGTAGCGGGGCTGCGACCCTCGCTGACGACCTTCGGCCTGATCTCGTGGTACCGATCCACTACAACACGTTCCAGAGGATAGAGACCGACTCGCAGGCGTTCGCTGCCGATGTTGCGTCCAGAGGGGTCCCGGTCGCACTCGACGAGGGATGATGGCTGGCGATTGCCGTTCGATCGCGGGCTACAACACCCCCATCTCGTCGAGGCGTTCGGGAAGGTAGGTATCGGTCACGAAGTCCAAGCCGCGGGCGGCCAGTGACTGCTGTTCGGATTTTTTCTCGATGTCGAGTTGCAGTTCGATCTGTTCCTTCCAGAACTCGGTCTGGTATCGCGGATCTTCCAGCTCCGACTCGAGTGCGTTTGTATCCGAGTCAGAGAGTGGATCCGTTGGGAGGTCGTACTCAACGATGTCTTTGGGACGGATCCCGATAAACTGGGCCTGGGGTGTGGCGAGATACTCGGAGAGATGGGCACTCTTGATCGAACCGTAGGCCACAGATCCGTAGATGCGGTAACTCCACGGGTCCCCGTCGGTAAACACCGTCACCGGAAGATCGAGTTCGTCGTGCAGGCGCTTGGTGATGCGCCGGGTGGCGCGTGCAGGCTGGCCTTTCAGGTGGACAACGAGGGCGTTGTACGCATCGTCGAAGCCGTTCTCGACGAGTCGGTCGCGCATCCCACCGGTCTCGACGGCCAGTACGAACTCGGCGTCGCTGTTTAGAAACTCGATCGTATCGGGGTTGTTGGGGATCTGGTAGCCCCCTTCGCCGACATCCTTCTGGCAGTGAATCTCGCGCTCCCCGCGTCGGGTCTGTTCGCGCAGTTCCAGTGGACCCATGATCGTCGCGCCCGACTCCTCCGGGCGCATGTGGAAATCCTCCCGGGTCGCACCGGAGACGATCTCCAGGTCCTCGACCAACTGGTTTGACTCGTTTTGGCTCGAAAACTGCGCCTCGTCTAAGTCCCACGACTCCGAGAGATAATACAGCTCCCGCAGCGTCGACGAGCGATCCTCCTCGAGTTGGCTCGCAAGGAAATCGATCGTGTAGACCGCTTTGAGAAGCTTTTCTGCACCGCTGATGGTCTTTGCGCTGCGCGTCGACGTCCGGTCCCCATAGACCCAGACGTGTTTGTCCTCGTCGTACTCTATGTTTGTCTTGGTTCTCGTGGGGACCTCGAGATTCGGTACGTCCCCCTGATCGAACTGATCGTAGAACTGTGCCGCCAGGTCGAGAAGCTGTGTGCGTGCGTCCGGTGTGTCGTCAGTACTCATTGGTCTGTGTAATGTGTCAGGTATCGATTGTCATCCTTTCGGGTTCAATGCCGTCGACAGAAATCGAACAGTCCGCGTCCGGTTGCAACTCGTACGTGAGGGTCGACCGCTCGCCGCTGGAGACGGTTGGCTCCCACTTGAGAAACCACTCCTCATCCATCTCCACGACTGTGGCGCCGTTGACGGCTTCCGGTTTTTCAGTCACGATGTCTGTCACCTCAAGTGAGACGTCCGTATCGTCGTTGTTCTCCACGATCAGTCGGACGTCGGCGCCATTGCGCTCGCGCTGGACGAGCACGTCGTTCATGATGCGGGCCAGGGTCCCGTCGATGTCGAGTGACCCCCGTCCGGTTACGGCGGAGAGTTTTTCTGCCATCTCCGGGAGGATCGTGGTCAGTTTGTCCTGTTTTTCCCGACGCTGTTGCATCGACCGCCGCCTGTTGAGATAGCTTTTCAGCTCTCGAGCAGCCTCGCGGATCGCAAGTTCGATCTCGTCTTCGATCTCGGGGATGTTCGCGAGAGCGTCCTTCGACTCGCTGGTGAACGGAACGTTCGTCGATGCAACATGAATCATGATGACAGCGGGGTCGTTTGGAATTCCGCTGCCACCCGGCTGATCGAGTCCGTAGTTACGCCAGTTGATCCCTTTGACCACGTCGGTCGTCGCACAGGCGCCGCGCTGGTAGACGAGGGGGACCCGGTTGGCAAACCGGAGGACCTCTGCGGTGCCCCCTTCGTCGATCTCGCCGCCGTAGGCGATACCAGCTTCGATAATAAATGGATCACCCCCGTGGACCGCGGCATCCCGGGTCGAGGCGGCGTAGAAGTCCGCGTCGTATCCTTTCTGCAGGCCAGCTTCGACGAGATCGGCCGTGATCGGAGAGAGACAGCCTGTGGGCGGAGAGATGATGTCGACCGACCGCATGGCATCGAGAAGTTCGGAGGCGGTGTCGCGGTCCCCGGCCACCTCGCGGACGCGCGGCGGATCGTCGGGGACGCGTACTGCCGTCCCCCAGAGCGTTTCGAGGATGTTTTCACGGGCCGTGTCACCAACCGTTGCGTCGTTGCGGTCCTCGGTCATATCCGCGGCACGGTCGACGTACTCCCGAAACTTGTCACGGACGAGACGGTGCCGTTCCCCGGGTTCGAACTTCGCGGCGAGGCGTTCTGCCAACGCCTGCACCACGGCGTCGTCCTTGCGCGTCGTCGTGGACTCGTCGACAAGCGTGTAGATGTCCGACTCGCGTTCGGCTGTGAGCGCCTCCCAGGCAGCCTCCACGGCGCGTTCTCTCACTGTGTTGCCAAAGGTCGTCCCGTACTCGGTCTGGACCTCGTTGGCAGCCCCGTCGACCGTCTCGATGACCTGGTGCTTGGCGGTCCGGTCGGACTCGATCAGCCGTTTGGCGACCCGGGTTGCAAAGTCCGCGGTCGCATCCGCGCCCTTGTTTGCGACCGCCGCCTCGACGGCCGTCTCGATATCCGCGGTTTCGTCTGCCCCAGGAGCCTGCCAGGCCATCTCGCGGCCGTAATACCGATCCCGGAAGGCGTCGATCACGGCGTCGGCGGTTTTCTGTCCGACCCGGGTGAACTCCTCCTGGACGAACCCGGAGATCGAATACGAGTCCGTCGATTCGGCCATCTTGATGAGGGTCCCGAGTTCGACGCCGTGGGGGTGTGGGCGGATCTCCTCGGTCTCGGCGGGCAGCTGATCTGTCGTCCGTTCGTACTTGAACTGATCGCGTGGCTCGCGCAGTTCGACCCGCGCGTGGGGGTTGACAACTGCGGTGTGCATGATGTAATCGTGGAGCTGCTTGCGGGCCCGCATGTTCGCCTCCATCTCGAGTTCGATACGGGTGCCGTGCGGGCGCTCCCAGGTCGTCGTTTCCTCGACACTGACCTCGGGTTCGTTCGTGTCCGTATCCACGATAACCTCGAAGTACTGTGCATCCTCGCTGTTCTGTGTTCGGGAGGTTATCTTTGCGGGTTTGCCCGAGGTGAGCTGGGCGTACAGTACAGCCGCTGAGATACCGATACCCTGTTGGCCGCGGCTATTTTTCACCGACAGCGGCCCGTCGTTGACGACGACGAAGTTCTCGTCGTATCCGGTTGCGCCGGGTACCGAAATGTCGTAAACGTACTCCGTCGGTTCGATGGCTTCGACATCCGTAACCGGTAGCAGACACATATCGGAGTCGGTAAACCCGTGCAGGGTCTGTACTGTCTCCCACAGTCGCTCGAGCAGTTCAGTCGGGCAACTGTCCTCGTCGAGCAACGTCGTCGGAATGTGCTTGTCTCCCTGCCTCTGGGATGGCTTCGCTGCTCCGAACCCATCGGATAGACTCACGCCTTCCCCGTCGACCTTTATTTGATGTTCCGCGGCGTCTCCGCCGGCGTTTGTAGCGACCTCTGTACTCGCCAATACGCCTTGCATCGACCACAGCACAGAGAGTTGACGGGCGAGCGTCTCACTCGTTGTTGTGTAGGTCATTTCGCTACCTGCCTGAGGATCGGAACCGTCATTCTGGTAGAGTGCGGTGAGAAACTCCTGTTGGAGCGGTTGATCGGTTTCGAAAATAAACGACGGGAGTTGCCTGGCCTGTGCGTGACAGCCACAGACACTTTCGAGAAACACCGAGAACGGTGACTCGGTGGCGTTCACCCGCGTCGAGTTCCTCTCACATGCTCGTGTTGTCGTTTCGCCATCGACCGCAGCGATTGTCGTTTCGGTGGATTCGGTCGGCCCTAATTCGGGGAACCCGGAGGTGAAGCCGGCCTGGCTATCACGCGCGTGGCCTCCGGCAACGTGATCGCCCAGCAGTCGCATAAATTCCGGAGTCAACGTTACCGTGACCGGGACTGTGGTTTCCTCACCGCCGGTCTGGGGGGTCCTTATCGAACAGTTCGTCACACGATCCTCCCAGCCGAGTTCGAGCACCGTCTCCGCCGGGAGATACCCGCCTGGGATGTAGCTCTCGTCGAGACTGTCCTTTGGCACGTCCACGCCATCGTACCGATAGTACGTTCGCTTACGGTTGGTTTCTGACGATCGCTTCCGGACTGTCTCCCCCTGTTTCAGTGCCTCGAGGGTCCCTGGCTCGAATCCGGAGACGTACATATGCCGTCCTTCGAGTTGCTCGGGGGTGATATATTCGAGGAGATTCACCTCCGTGGTCTCTTTTTGTGGTGTCGGGATCTGCTTCGGCGTCAGAAGTACATCACCAGCATCGATTTCTTCTGCTGGTAGTTCTTTCGTTTCTCCATCTTTGGTGACGGTAAACAGGCTGTGATCACCGGTCACCTCCACCGTTCGTCCCTTTTCTGTGGTTATGCGATACAGTTGGCCATCAGTTTCGTGTCGAATCGCGTGGGTGACCGGCTGCCAGGTTAGTCCGTGGCTCTCTCTGTTGAACGACGGAACCTCGATATCGTCCGGGATCGGCGCAGTCGTCTCGCCGTCGGGTGGCAGATAGGCATCACACAGCCTCGCAATCGGAAGACATTCGACCGTATCGTTCCGTTTTACGAGTAGTGTCTGGTCCGGCGTCAACGACTGTTCGCGCTTGTGGAACCGCGATCCGTACAGAAGTTTGCCGAATATTTTCGGGATCTGTCCTTTCGTGATCCCGGGACCGTTGTCCTCGATGATGAGCCGGTAGTAGTCGCCTTCGTCCTGGATTTCGACGTAGATATCGGGGAGAATGCCGGCCTCCTCACAGGCGTCGAGACTGTTGTCAACGCCCTCCTTGACCGCGGTGACCAGCGCCCGGGCGTCGGAGTCGAACCCGAGCATGTGTTTGTTCTTTTCGAAAAACTCGGCAATGGAGATCGACCGCTGGCTCTGTGCCAGTTCCTCGGCGATCCCCTCCTCACCGCCGAGGCGCGACTGATGTGGTGTCATCCTGTGACGATGTCTATCGGAGCCGGGTTTATATGTTGTATGCTACCGGAGTGGAAGTGGTTGCTTCGGACCGGTGTCGCCTCGGGGGGCGGATGGCCACCCCTGTGGTTCCACGCGGCGGGCCGTTCGGACGGAGCTCTGCGCTGAGAGCCGGTGAGGGTCGGTGAACTGGTGGTGAGGGTCGGTGAACTGGTGCGGTGTGTTGTGCCCGCGCTCGCGCGTGCGTGAGCTTTAACAACCGGGGGGAGCTATCAGTTAGTGTACGATTTTATGACCGAGGATAGTACATACGGCGCAGGACAGATACAGGTACTTGAAGGGTTACAGGCGGTACAAAAGCGTCCGGCGATGTACATCGGATCCACCGACACGCGGGGACTCCACCATCTCGTCTACGAGGTCGTTGATAACTCCATCGATGAGGCACTCGCGGGTTACTGTGAGAGCATCGAGGTGACGATCCACGAGGACGACTCCATCTCGGTCAGCGACAACGGTCGAGGGATCCCCGTAGACACCCACGAGGAACACGACCGGCCCGCGGTCGAGGTCATTATGACCGTCCTCCACGCGGGGGGAAAATTCGACAACAAGTCATACCAGGTCTCCGGCGGACTCCACGGCGTGGGTGTCTCCGTTGTCAACGCGCTCTCGGAGTCTCTCGAGATCGAGGTCAAACGAGACGGTGCCGTCTGGCGCCAGCAGTTCGACCACGGCGAACCGGCGTCCGAACTCGAACGCCTCCGGGCGATGGAAGCGGGCGAGGAAACCGGTACGACCATCCGATTCTGGCCCGACACTGATATCTTCGAGACGACCGACTTCGTGTTCTCGACACTCGAGTCGCGCCTGCGCGAACTCGCTTTCCTCAACTCGGGGGTCGGGATCACACTGCAGGACGAACGCGAGGATCGCACCCAGCGGTTCTACTACGAGGGCGGCATCCGGGCGTTTGTCGAGTTCCTCAACGAAACCAAAACGAATCTCCACGACGACGTCATCTACTTCGAGGCCGACGAAGAGATTGCGACGGCCGAGAGCGAACGCGGTGCCGTCCACGTCGAGGTGGCAATGCAGGCCACCGACGAACTCCAGGGTTCATTGCACGCCTTCGCCAACAACATCAACACGCGGGAGGGGGGCACCCACATGACTGGGTTCAAGACCGCCCTGACCCGCGTTGTCAACGACTATGCCAAAGAGCACGATCTTTTGAAGGATCTCGACGAGACCCTCAAAGGCGACGACATCCGCGAGGGACTCACCGCGGTACTCTCGGTTAAACACCCCGACCCCCAGTTCGAGGGCCAGACCAAGACAAAACTCGGAAACTCCGAGGTCAGAGGGATCGTTGAATCGGCTGTACACGAACATCTCGGCACCTACTTCGAGGAGAACCCTGACCCCGCAGAGACGATCGTCTCCAAGGCTGTCGAGGCCGCCAAGGCACGCAAGGCCGCAAAGAAAGCCGAGGAACTTACCCGCCGCAAGTCCGCACTCGACTCCACGGCCCTGCCCGGCAAACTGGCCGACTGTCAGACGAAAGATCCCGGCGACGCGGAGCTGTTCGTGGTGGAAGGCGATAGCGCCGGCGGAAGCGCCAAGCAGGGTCGCAACCCGGAATTTCAGGCGATTTTGCCGATCCGCGGCAAGATACTCAACGTCGAGAAACACCGACTCGACCGCATCCTCGAAAACACCGAGATCCGAAACCTCATCACCGCACTCGGGACAGGTATCGGCGACGAACTCGACATGTCCGAGCTACGATACGAAAACATATTTATAATGACCGACGCCGATGTCGACGGCGCCCACATCAGAACGCTCCTGCTAACATTTTTGTACCGACATATGAAGCCATTACTCGAGCGGGGTCACGTCTACGCGACCCGGCCGCCGCTGTACCGCGTTCGGTACCGTGGCGAGACCTACGACGCAATGACCGAGGCCGAGCGCGACAGCATCATCGAGGAACGTTGTGACGGGAACCCCACGCAGGTCCAGCGATTCAAGGGGCTTGGCGAGATGAACCCCGAACAGTTGTGGGAGACGACGATGAACCCCGAAACCCGGTATCTCAAACAGATCACGGTAGAGGACGCCGCGGCGGCCGACAAGATGTTCTCGGTACTGATGGGCGATGCCGTGGAACCCCGAAAGGAGTTCATCAAAGATCACGCACCCGAGGCAGAGTGGGTAGACATCTGATGGAAGTACCAACACAATGAGTTCAGACATACCGGACAAACCGGAGGACGTGGAGGCACCGGCCGCGAACGTCGAACACGTTCGGATCGAAGACGAGATGGAGCAAAGCTACATCGATTACGCGATGAGTGTCATCGCAGGTCGCGCGCTCCCGGACGTTCGCGACGGACTCAAGCCCGTTCACCGCCGGATCCTCTACGCGATGCACGAGATGGGCGTCACCGCCGGTTCGGGTCACCGGAAATCCTCCTCGATCGTGGGCGAGACGATGGGTGATTATCACCCACACGGTGACTCCGCGATCTACGACACACTGGTCCGGATGGCACAGGGGTTCTCGCTGCGCTACCCGTTGGTCGACGGCCAGGGTAACTTCGGATCGATGGACGGTGATCCCGCCGCGGCGATGCGATACACCGAGGCCCGAATGGCCCCGATCGCCGAGGAGTTACTCGCGGATATCGGGAAAGAGACCGTCGACTTCCAGTCGAACTACGATGACCGTCTGACCGAACCCGGGGTGCTCCCGGCAAAGGTTCCGAATCTGTTACTGAATGGCTCATCTGGCATCGCAGTCGGGATGAGCACGAACATTCCGCCCCACAACCTCGGTGAGGTCGTCGACGCGACCGTCCACCTGATCGACAACCCGGACTGTGCGGTCGAGGAGCTGATGGACCACATCAAGGGGCCGGATTTTCCCACCGGCGGTAACATCGTCGGCAAGGACGCAATCTACTCGGCATACGCAACCGGCCGCGGCCGCATCCGGATGCGCGCGGCCTACAACATCGAGCACAACGAGTCAGGGAGCGACCGCATTGTCGTGACCGAGATCCCCTACCAGGAAAACAAGGCCACGCTCGTCGAGCGCATCGCACAGGATGTAAACGACGGGGAGATCGAGGGGGTCACCGATCTGCGAGACGAGTCCGACCGTGACGGTGTCCGGATCGTTATCGAACTCAAACGGAGCGCGAACGTGGACGTGGTCGAAAATCAGCTCCTCGAACACCATCTCGAATCGACGTTTGGCGTTATAAACCTCGCGCTGGTGGACGGACAGCCACGCGTACTGAGTCTCAAAGAGACCCTCGACCACTACATCGAGCACCGCAAAGAGATCGTTCGCCGGCGTTCCAAACACGATCTCTCGGAGGCAAAACACCGCGCACACATCCTCGAAGGACGGCTGAAGGCGGTCGATCAGGCCGAGGCGATTGTCAATCTCATCACCGAGTCCGCCGACCGCGAACAGGCCCAGCAGGGGCTCGAGGGTGCCCTCGACCTGGCAGCCCTCGAGAGCGTCGACTTCGAGTACCCCCAGGTCCAGAGCGCGTTTGACTTCTCCGAGGAGCAGGCCGAACACATCCTCCGAATGCAACTCGGTTCGCTCACGTCGATGGAGGCTGGCGAGATTGAAGACGAATACGAGGAGATCCAGGAGCGAATCCAGTATCTGGAATCAGTCCTGGCAAGCGAGGAGAAGCTCCTCGGCGTTATCAAGGACGAACTCCAGGCGGTTCGCGACCAGTACGGCGACGACCGCCGGACGACGATCCTCGAGGACGAAGGGGAAGTCACACACGAGGATCTCATCCCCGAGCAGGACTGCCTTGTCGTTATCACCGGACAGGATTATATCAAGCGAATGCCAGTTTCTGCGTTCGATCCGCAGGGACGGGGCGGCAAGGGGATCATCGGCTCAGACCCCAAAGAGGGGGATTGGGTCTCGAAGGTGTTCCGGGCAAACAGCCACGACTACCTGCTGTGTTTCACTAACCAGGGCCAGGTCTACCGGCTAAAGACCTACGAGATCCCGGAGATGTCACGCACAGCCCGGGGCAAGTCCGCGATCAATCTCATCAACTTCGACGACGAGGAGGAGATCACCGCCGTTGTCAACACCGGCGAGTTCGAAGACGACGAATGCATCACGATGGTCACGCGGAAGGGGTACGTCAAGCGCACCTGTGTCACGGACTTCGAGAACATCCTTTCGACGGGTATCATCGCGGCCAGCCTTGACCGGGAAGACGAACTCGTTGATGTGGAGGTCACTGACGGCACCGGTGATCTCGTCATCGCGACCGAACAGGGGATGACGATTCGCTTCGACGAGGACGAAGTTCGCGAGATGGGGCGTAACGCACGCGGGGTTCGCGGTATCGAACTCCAGGAGGGGGATAACGTCGCGGGGATGGTATCGACCGATGAGGAAGACGAGCGCGCACTCCTGACAGTTACCCGGAACGGCTACGGCAAGCGAACATCCCTCTCCGAGTATCGGCCACAGTCACGGTACGGCAAGGGTCTCGTCGATATCAAAACCGGGCAACGAAACGGGCCGGTAGCGACGGTAAAGGCCGTTAGGGACACAGACCACATCGTCGCAATGAGCGAGGGCGGCCAGATCATGCGCTGTCCGGTGGCCGACATCTCGACCGTCGGCCGGAACACGAAAGGTGTCATAGTGATGCGGGTCGAAACCGGCGATCAGGTTGCGAGTGTCACCGTAGTCCCGCGCCGCGGGGAGTGAACGTCTGATAGTGATTATTGTGAGTCTTTACCGCCATGGCGAAACAGGACGCGGGGGAAACGTCGTGTCACACCGATCTCTGTGACGTGGTCACGAAAATGATCGCAATAATCACTATGAATACACTCTCCTGTACGCCGAACAGTTGTCACCGTCTTCCGGTTTTGAGCGGTCCCACCCTGTGCACCCGCCGATAATTATACAACGTTTCAAGCTATATTGGCTAATATGTTATTCATTCGGGCAGGAAAAAGATTAAGTATGACGGTCTATAAGCCAAAGATAGGAATAAGAATACAATCGTAAACAACTGACGGCAATACTCGGCACCAGTCGAATCGGCACTCAGAAATGGCCAGTCCAACACTCGCCCTTGCCAGGGTTAACACATCCCACAGTGTCGCTTTCTTTGGCCCGACATCGGGCCTTTGAAGCTCAGATATCGGTCACAGTCCTCGCTTTGCACCCGGATAGTGATCACTGCAAGTCTTTGCTGATACTGACGGCTATAACTTCGTGAGCATATTCAACCCCACGGGGGGTCGAAATTGCTCATGGGCTTATAGCCGTTAGTATGAAATGTGGAAAACCAGTATCTGAAACGGCTGCCGGTGGAATCCAGTGTTGAAAATTACCGCAGTAATCATCATAAAAAGAGCAGAAACCGCGGTAAATTAATTCGATCACCCGGGAGATTATATATGAGCCCGAACCCGGAACAGATGTGAATCGACCTGTGAGGGACTTTCTCAACGGGGCCCTCTCTCTGTCGCGAGGAGAGGCCGTCTCGGCCGAGAACCGGTTTCGTCCGGGCACCGGAGAACATGTATTGGGATTCACCGTCGGGTTTAAGGAATCAAGAATCTAATAATTCACAATGTCATCTATTGAACTGACTCCGAGCCAGAGGAATATCCTCCAGGAACTCATCAATCTGTATAAGAACGCAGAGAGTGCTGTGAAAGGTGAGGAGATCGCAGGCCAGGTCAACCGCAACCCCGGGACGATTCGCAACCAGATGCAGAGTCTGAAAGCCCTGCAACTGGTCGAAGGCGTTCCAGGTCCGAAAGGGGGCTACAAGCCGACTGCAAGGGCGTACGACGCACTTCAGATCCAGGAACTTGACCAGGCTGCGGACGTTCCACTGTACCACGACGGCGAACTCATCCCGGAAGCAAACGTCGAACAGATCGACCTGACGAGCGTCCACCACCCCGAGGAGTGTCGTGCGAAGATCAACCTGCGCGGATCGCTCGCTGACTTTGGTGAGGGTGACAAGGTGACCGTCGGCCCGACGCCGTTGTCGAAACTCCAGATTATCGGCACTCTGGAGGGCAAAGACGACACCGACAATTCGCTGGTATTGACAATCGACGACATGCAAGCACCGGTCGGGGAGGCGAGTCACTGATATGGACTATCATCCCTTTCTGTCACAGAGGCAATCTTGCAGTTAGGGCTCCCAGGTCTTAGCGCATCGTGTGTCGTGTTAGCAACTACCGAAGCGTCGTCATCCCGAAGGTTTTGTATCCGCCCATTTCGGAGAGAGGAGTATGACTGAAGAGGTCGTCGTTCTTGGCTCCGGATACGCGGGGACCGGTGCGATCCAGAGTCTCGAGGACGAACTGGACGGCGAGGCGAACCTAATATGGGTGTCCGAAACGGACTATCATCTTGTTCTGCACGAGTCACACCGCTGTATCAGCGATCCGAGCGTCCAGGATCAGATTGTCTTTCCAGTCGAGGAAATCAAGTCGCCCCGAACGGAGTTCCGACAGGGGTCTGTAACCGATATCGACACCGAACAGCGACTTGTCAGGCTAGAGTCAGGGGACGAGATTGGGTACGATTACCTGCTTGTCGGCATCGGATCGGGCACTGCCTTCTTTGGCATCCCCGGGCTCGAGGAGCATGCACACACACTCAAAGGACTCGACGACGTACTTGAGATCCACGATCATCTCCAGGATGTGGCGCGCGAGGCGACGCGAACCGACCCAGCACAGGTGGTTGTCGGCGGCGCTGGGCTGTCGGGGATCCAAACAGCCGGTGAGGTCGCCAAGTTTCGGGATGAGCACAGCGCACCGATCGAGATTTCGCTGATCGAGGGACTCGACGAGATCTTCCCGGGCAACGATTCGGCGATACAGCGTGCACTGCGGACCCGGCTTGAATCCCGGGATGTGGACATCTTGACTGGAGAGTTCGTCAGCGAGGTCGACGACGACCGGATCTACGTCGGTGAGGACCGGCAGATGCCCTACGACGTGCTGGTCTGGACCGGCGGAATAACCGGTCGCGCTGCCGTTCGAGACACGGACATCCGGAAAGACGAGCAAACCAACCGGCTCGAAACGGGGCAAAACTTCCAGACGGGCGACGAACGCGTATTTGCCGTCGGCGATTCCGCGCTGATCGATCAGCCAGCGGACGAGCCGGCACCACCGACCGCACAGGCTGCCTGGCAGGCCGCCGAGGTCGCCGGTGAGAACATCGCCCGGGCGATCCGCGGTCAGCCACTAAAAGACTGGCAGTACAAGGACAAGGGAACGGTTGTCTCTGTCGGTGAGGACGCTGTGGCACAGGACATCTTCGTGGTCCCCTTTGTCGACACCTTCGGCGGGTTTCCGGCACGAACACTGAAAAAAGGCATCGCTGCACGGTGGATCGCGGATATCGCCGGCTACCGGAAGGCTGCCGCTGCGTGGCCGGATATGTGAGTCCACAGCCAACGGCATCACAGGCCGAGTTTCGCATGCCACGCGCCGGCGCCCGACGCCTTGATCTGTTCTTCCATCCTGGCGAGATATGTGACGGCTTTGCTCGCAGTCCGTGCCGCGCGCTGCTCGCCGGTCACCGCGAACTCGCCTGCCGTTCGGTCGGCATAGACTGTGCAGATCCCGCCAGCCCGGAGCCCGTAGATGCCTGCCAGGGTCAGGATTGCACTCACCTCCATCTCGAAGTTGAGGACGCCGGCCGCTCGAAGCGCCTCGATGTTTGCGTCCGCATCGCGGGCGAGAAATCCCTCGTACCCCTCGCGGCTCTGTCCCGCATAGAAGCTATCCGTACTCGCTGTCAGACCGACGTGGTAGGTGTACCCCAACTCCTCAGCCGCGGCCGCGAGTGCCGCGACGACCGCGTGGTCGGCAACCGCTGGGTACCCCTCGCGGACGTACTCCCTGCTCGTTCCCTCCTGGCGCACAGCACCGCTGGTGATGATCAGATCCCCCACGTCCGTCTCGGGCTGGATCGCACCGCAGGAACCCACTCGGATCAGCGTCTCCGCACCAGCCCGCGCGAGTTCCTCGACGGCGATTGCTGCTGAGGGGGACCCGATGCCGGTCGAGGTGGCCGAGATTGTGGTTCCGTTGTGGGAACCGGTTGCGGTTCGGTACTCACGGTGGTCAGCCACGACTTCGTGGTCATCCCAGTCATCGACGATTGTTCCGATCCGGCCGGGATCACCCGGGAGCAACACGCGCTTTGCGACATCGTCCTCGGTAATCTCGAGGTGATACTGTTCGTCCGAGGGTGGGTCCTCACCTCCTGTCATCGTTTCCCCTCAGATGTGCGGCCGTGATCGTCTCGGGCAGCAACTCCTCGAGCCGGTATGTATCGACACCCTCGCCGGTATCACAGCGGATCTCGAACCCTTCGTCGCAGAACTCGGCGAGCGTCTGTCGGCACATCCCGCAGGGGGTCACCCCGTCGCGTGCACCCGAGGACACAGCCAGTGTGACAAAGCTTCGCTGGTCGTCGGCAACTGCCTTTCCCACGGCAAGTTCCTCCGCGTGGAGACTGTTCGAGTAGTTGGCGTTCTCCACGTTACACCCGGTGTAGACCGCCCCATCGGACGTCTGGAGTGCGGCACCGACGGCATACTCCGAGTACGGGGCATACGAAGCCACCAGGGCTTCCCGAGCCTGTTCGATCAGTGCATCCATGTTGGTTTTTCGTCCGGCAAAGACAAATACTGCCGGGTTAGGCACATCTTACAACTGGCTCACGCGACTCAACACCGACGAATCCCTGGAACAGGCCGTCACCGATGCCAACAGACCTGGGAGACCTCGAAAACTCCCCGAAACCGACCGGGATGAGTTCGAAGAGACTCTACAGAACGAACCGAGAGCGGTTGGTTACGACGCGCCGGCGTGGACGCCGGAACTCGTTCAACGCCATCTACAGGAGAGCTACGACCCAGTGTACCCCATCCCGAGCTGTCGGCGGCTGCTGAAAAAACGGGGTGTATTGACAGACACTACGGGTACTAGCCACTACTGATCGCTGCGAGGCGTTACGCCCGTGCGTGTGTCCTGGCGAGAGGACCCGCTGAACCGGCGTCTTTTGACACCCCCCCCTTACAGATAGTCGCGGTAACCACTATCGGAGGGCCCGTCGGGGGTCTGTGGTCAAGGCCCGAGAGTACGCAAATATGAGTAATTGTGTCTAAACAGATTCATTCGGTATCCGAGTATGTTTGATCCAGTGTGTCGTAGACGC
>JAQCMX010000192.1 GCA_028274885.1 Haloarculaceae archaeon | reverse complement strand
GACTTTGTCGCTGCGTTCGTGTCTCCAGCCTACGAGTATCAGGCTGTTGTTGAGACAATCGAATCTGTCAGTGACGGGGCAACTCTCATTGGCTCCTCGTCGGCTGGTGAGTTCACCGACCGCGGATCCGTGTCTAAGACAGTAACGATTGCCGCAATCGAGAGCGACAGCATGGGATTTTCGGTCGGGCTCGGAACGGGTCTCGGGGAGGACACACAGGCCGGACTCGCCGAGGCAGCCGAGGCACTCGATCCACTTGAAGATGAGTATCCACACGTTGCCGGCATCAATGTCCACGACGGGTTGCTCGGCAAGGGCGACGAGATCGTCCTGAGTGCATACCACCAACATCCCGCCACGTTCTGTGGTGGATCGGCCGGTGACGACAGACAACTCGAGGAGACGGTCGTGTTCACCAACGAGGGGGTCGAGTCGAACGCCGCTGCGCTTGCCCTGATTGGCTCGGAAAAGCCGTTCGGTCAGGCGGTGGCTCACGGTCACACCCCGATCTCGGAGGGCTTTCGCGTCACCGAGGCCGATGGCTCAGTGGTCCACCAACTCGACGGGAAAGCGGCACTCGAGGTGTGGCGAGAGGCCGTTTCGGAAGCTGTTGCCGCCGACCACGGGTTCGATGTCGAATCGGTCGGTCCGAGTGAGGACCGCTGGGTGGAACTGCTGACCCAGTACGAGTTCGGTATTCAGACTGGTGCGGACGAGTATAAGATCAGGTGGCCGGGGCTGACACCCGACGATGACGGGGCTTTGCATTTCGCGACCAAGATTCCGGAAGGGACTGAGTTGTACGTCATGGACGCCGATGCCGACGACGAAAGTGCAGCACACGTTCATGTCGGTGAGCAACTGACCGAGGACGGCGACGGATTCGCAGGTGCGCTCGTGTTCTCCTGTATCTGTCAGGCAAATATTCTGGGTCGCGAATTCGGGGACAGCATCGGAACGATCGCGGAGCAGATAGACGGTGACATCGCCGGGATGGAAGTATATGGGGAGGTAGCCATGCAGGACGGCGATATGCGTGGCTATCACAACGCAACCACATCGGCATTGGCGTTCCCGAAGTAATCAGTCAGACAGGTGGACAATGAGCGTGAAACGTGACACACTGGTTGACGCATTCGGTGACAGCATCGGAATCGCGAAGGCTGAGGACATGATCCACGACGCCGCGGAGCGTGTAGGTATCGATCCAAACGGAACGCTCACCGAGGACGAGGCACAGACACTCCTGACCGAAATCTCCGAGGACGACAGCGCAGGTACGATGGTGACAGTTGCTGCGAACACAGTCAAAACCAGACTCCGGACCGACAGTCTGTGAGGGCTCATACTGTTGGCTGTAAGTCTTTCAAGAATTTCGCCACCACGTGGTGGCGAGTATCGTAGATCAGTTACAGCCAACAGTATCAAACGAGGTGTTCGCTCCCCGACCGGGGAGCAAAGAGAGACAGCGGCGGCAGGTCGATCAACTGCTTACATCATACCCTTGCCAAGCATTTCACGGGCGATGATATTCTTCTGGATCTCGGTCGTGCCCTCGTAGATCTGGGTTATCTTGGCGTCGCGGTAGAACCGTTCCACGTCGAAGTCGTCGACGTAGCCGGCACCGCCGTGGATCTGGACGGCCTCGTTGGCCACGTCGACAGCGACACGGGAAGCGTACTCCTTTGCCATCGAGGCGAGTTTGGTGAGTTGCTCGTCGGCGTTGTCGACGCTCCAGGCAGATTTGTAGGTGAGCTGGCGTGCGGCCTCTGTTCGCGTGTGCATGTCGGCGAGTTTGTGCTGGATGGCCTGGAACTCGCTGATCGGTTGATCGAACTGTTCGCGCTCCTGTGCGTACTCGAGGGCGCGCTCGGTTGCGCCTTTTGCGATGCCGACACCCTGTGCGGCCACCGCGGTCCGGGTTTCGTCGAAAAACTGCATGAGTTGGAGGAACCCGGCGCCACGGTTCCCCACGAGATTTGTGTCGGGGACCCGGACGTCGTCGAAGATGAGTTCGGCCGTGTCTGAGGCCCGGATCCCGAGTTTGCCGGTGATTTTCTCCGCCGAAAAGCCATCACGGTCGGACTCAACGATGATCTGTGAGAAGCCGTTGTACCGCCCCTGCGCGTCCGGGTCGGTCTGACAGAGGACAACAAAGTAGTCCCCCACAGTCCCGTTCGTGATCCACATTTTGTTGCCGTTGATAATCCACTCGTCGCCGTCTTTTCTGGCCTGTGTCGAGATTGACGAGACGTCAGACCCCACGTCGGGTTCGCTGATTGCCGCGCCGGTGATCATCTCGCCGCGAGCAACCGGTTCGAGGAACTCCTCTTTCTGTGCATCGCTGCCAAACCCGACGATCGCCTCCGTACCAAACGAGGCCGAAATCACGCTCAGGGCAGTCCCGGGATCGACCGCGAACAGTTCCTCCGTGATGAGTGCGACATCCAGCATCGAGTAGCCTGCACCACCGTGCTCGACGGGGATGTTCGCGCCGGTCAGTCCCATCTCCGCTGCCGCCTCCAGCACCTCGTGGGGATACTCCTCGGTGCGGTCGTACTCGCTGGCAACAGGTGCCATCTCGTTTTCGGCGAAGCGACGAACCTCCTCTCTGATCTGTTCCTGTTCGGTCGAGAGTGCAAAATTCATATACCACTATTCAATCGGGCAGGCAATTTAATAGTTGGTAACCGTGGACCTATCTCACTGGAGTAATCGTGGATCTCCCCCATTGGAGTCATGTTACGTGCGAAAGACAACGTTCAAATCATCTGCGGGAGAGAGTACGTGTATATGAAAGTCGACGATATTGAGACCGTCACGGTGCTTGGCGCAGGTACTATGGGACACGGTATCGCGGAGGTAGCAGCACTCGGCGGTTACGAGGTTCGACTCAGGGACGTCAAAGAGGAGATCGTTCAGGACGGATACGAGGAAATCGAGTGGAGTCTCGGCAAACTCGCAGACAACGATATTATCAGCGAGGACGAACGTGAGGCGGCCGCAGGCGCGATTACGCCGCTGGTCGACCTCGAGACGGCCGCGGAGGGCACCGACGTGGTCATCGAGGCCATCATCGAGAACATGGAGATCAAAAAGGACGTGTATCAGGAACTCGAGAAGGTAGCCCCCGACGAGGCTATTTTCGCGTCGAACACGTCGAGTCTCTCGATCACAGAACTCTCGGAGGTCACCGACAGACCCAGGCAGTTCTGCGGGATGCACTTTTTCAATCCGCCGGTCCAGATGGATCTCGTCGAGGTGATCAACGGCGAGCACACCGACGAGGAGACGACAGATGTCATCGCAGATCTGGCCGAGGAGATGGGAAAATCCTCGGTTCATGTCCGAAAGGACGAACCCGGCTTCATCGTCAACCGGATACTCGTCCCGCTGATGAACGAGGCGTGCTGGCTGGTCGAAGATGACGTCGCAACGATCGAGGAGGTCGACTCGACGACCGCCTACGACCTTGGGCTCCCGATGGGTGCGTTCGAACTCGGCGACCAGATCGGGAACGACGTCATCCTGCACGTCCTGGAGTACCTGCACGAGGTACTGGGCGGGGCCTACGAACCGAGCCCGTTCCTCGAGGAGACAGTCGAGGCCGAAAGGCACGGCAAGAAAACCGGTGTCGGGTTCTACGAGTACGAGGACGGCCCTGGCGCGGAGTACCCTCCGGACGCTGGCCGGGACGTGGTTGCTGATCGGTTGCTGGCGGTCATGGCAAACGAAACCGGTAAACTACTCGAGAAGGATATCGCGCCCGCCGCCGACATCGACGAGGCGGTCAAACTCGGTGGGGGCTTCCCCGACGGTCCCGCGAAGATGGCTGACAACGCGGGGTTAGAGGCGTTGGTCGAGACCCTCGAGAACGCCTACGACGAGACGGGACACGCCCGCTACGAGATCTCGGCGGGGCTGGCAGACGCGGCGGGTGAGGGCGGTTTCCACGACAGCGACGACGAGGATGAAAGCGTCGAGTTCGAGACGATCCGCCTGGATTATCCGGGTCAAAATGTTGGCCAGATCGTTCTCGACCGGTCACACCAGATGAACACGGTCACGCCGGAGATGGTCGAGGAGGTCGACGTTGCGCTCGACCAACTCGAGGCAGACGAGGACGTGCGGGCAGTGTTGATCACGGGTGCGGGTGAACAGGCGTTCTCTGCGGGCGCCGACGCAGTCGGCATGGCAAGCAGTGCCAACCCGATCGACGCGATCGAACTGGCGCGGGCGGGCCAGGAGACGTGGGGACGACTCGAATCAACCGCAATGCCGGTCGTGGCTGGCATCGACGGCTACACGCTCGGGGGCGGCATGGAACTGGCAGCGTGTGCCGACCTGCGCGTCGCCTCCGAACGATCGACGTTCGGCCAGCCCGAACACGATCTCGGAATCCTGCCGGGGTGGGGCGGAACGCAACGACTCAAACACCTTATCGGCGAGAGTCGTGCCAAAGAGATCATCTTCACAACCGACCACTACGATGCCGAGACCATGGAACGATACGGTTTCGTGAACGAACTCGTACAAAAGGACGAGCTTGAAAAGAGGGCCCTGGAACTGGCCGAGAACCTGGCAGCAGGCCCGCCCCTGGCACAGGAAGCGACCAAACGTGCGTTCCTTGCGGGACGTGGCGACATGGACGCCGGCCTCGAAGTTGAGGCACAGTCGTTCGGTCACCTCATCGGAACCGACGATTTCCTGGAGGGCGTCTCGAAGATGCAAAGCGACGAGGATCCTGAATTCGAAGGAAAATAGGGCGCGACCACAACGACACAGTCCTCCTCAGGAGACCTGTCGGTCCGTGGGCTATCGCCGTACCACTGGGATATGAATAATTATACCGTATGCTCGCTTTATTACACCTATGCATAACTCATCTGTTGCCGATCTAATGAGTTCGCCGGTACTGACCGTTAGGCCGAACGACTCCGCCCGGGAAGTGGCCGGCGCGATGAGAGACGCCGGGGTCAATTCGGTGGTTGTCACCGACGCGGAGTGTCGCCCGACCGGAATCCTCACCGCCACGGACTACGTGAGGATAACCTCAGATGCAGTCGACCCCCGGGAGACGTCCGTCGAAAGGTACACAGCGACTGATATCGTGACAACACAGCCAACCGATCCGGCTGCGACCGCTGCGGAGATGATGATGAGTCACGGGATCAAACATCTACCCGTGGTCGACAGCGACGATCAGGTCGTCGGGATCGTTACGACGACTGACCTGACGGAGTATCTCGCAAGCAAGAATAAAAGTTGAACCCCTGACGGAGCACCGGGTCAAGGGGGGTTGTCCTGTTATGCTGTGTCTTCTTCTTCGTCACCGCCGTCGGTCAGTATCTCTGTGTCGACATCCGAGTCGACATCCAGGAACGACGGTTCCTCGTCGGAGTCTTCTTCGGTTCGATCGTACGATTCTTCGCTTCTATCGCGCGGCATGTACCCGTGGCACATGGTAAATATCTTTCGGGACTGCACACACTTAAATTCTGGCTCTCCGGTACGAATCTGAGAACAGTGACAGCGACCGGGTGAGCAAACGTGACGAGGATCAAACGGAGCAATTACCCCATGGCCGCCGTCGCGTTGTAGGTCACCTGTACCTCGTAGGTCACCGAGACGTCACCTGCGTCGATCTGCGTGGGCCGGTCGCTCGGCACAGAGGTGTCCCCGGCGTCCTCGGTGGTCTCATAGCTCACCGTGTAACTGTGCTGGGCCACATCTACGGTGCTTGGCGCAGTCACGGTCAGGTCACTGGCGTTGGCGATGGTCTCGGCCTGATACCGTGCGTCGTCCATCGCGTTTGCGATCGCTTGTTCGCGGAGTTGCTCGCGTAAGTCCTCCGAAAGCGTCAACTCGACGTTTTCGATCTGTGCACCGGCCTCGGCAGCGGCGTCAATCACCGCACCGACGCGGTCGGGATCCTCGACGGAGACGGCGAACTCGTGGGAACCGATGTAGGCGGCCACGTCACGTTCCTCCTGGAGACGTTGGGGCGGACTGTGGACCTCGTAGTCCGTAGTTTCGTACTCGACACCGCGTTCGTCGAGTTCCTCACGGAGTGCAGACCCGTTCGCCGCAAGGTCATCACGAACGTTACCGACGTTTGCACCCTCAGCAGTCACCGCGAGGTCGATCTCGGCGCGGTCCGGCGCAGCCTCGGCACCGCCGGTCGCCGAGACAGTGATCGATCGATCGGCCGACGCCTGCTCTTCGTCCGCTGGTGGCGACGGCGACTCCGCGCTGACACCACCGAGACCGACCGCGGTACCGACCGCCGCGACGGCCAGGAGTGCGATTCCTGTCGCAGCAAGTAACATGTACTGTTTGCGTTGCATGCAGTGCTGGCTACGGCCGTGAGAATGGTATAAATGCCGTAGACACAAACGAGCGTTTGATCTACTGATCGATCTTTAAACGGCTCCTACCGAAAACAGTGAAACAGTAGTGTCTATCCAGAAGGTGGCAGGCATGGCTGTGCGACATACGGAGGATATGCACCGCGCCGGTCGAGCACAGATAGTAGTGTCGCGATCAGGATTTGTGCCGAGCAACAGCCGGCTTTCGCAGCGACCTGATTATTTAGCTGGGGGAACGACGTTACTCGCCGAATTCGGTACGATCGTTAACATCACGGCTCTTTAGAATATCAGGAGGGGGTTCATCGCTCACGAATGACCAGATGGACCGGCCAACATGCCAGCCGTAGCGATCGGTGTTCAGATTCGCCAATTGAATCACAGTCTGATCCCGGTACGGCCCGTCTCGATCAGCACAGGACCCACCGTTCTCGAAGCCACAAGCGTTTGTCTCTTGATATTCTCGGACAGCAACACGAGCTGCTGCGCGGTTAGAGACGAATTCAACTGCAGGTACGTCAGCACCAAGTTCCCGCAGTCTTTCAAACCCATCTCGTACCTCTTCGCGGACACGCTCAGGTTGGTTGGCGTCAACAATTGCGATTGATACTGTCTCTTCTGTGAATATGCCGGGCCGGACAGCCCGCATAAATTGTTCTGGCTCCTCGCCGTGACTCAAATTGAGAATATGGCCAAGTTCGTGTACCGCAGTATAGTAGCGCGTCGGCTGTGTGAGTCGTGTATCCACTGTTGCAGTGACAGATGATGGAGCGCGCTTACCTGGGAGATCAGCACAGCCTTGAATTGTTACGCTTGATTCGGTCCCACAGGTGTCAACGGCTTTGATTCTAAGCAGCACCCGCGCTGCTGATCGGTTGTTCATCAGAGTGAATTCAAACGGATAATCCGGATACTGTTGCCCGTCTGTGTTCCAGTATTCAATTGCATCCCGCAGTTCGGGCCGTACATCTCGGTCGGTTCGGTTTGTTAAAATATAGACCGGAACCTCGCGCTGGTTATAGGGACTGGGATGGGTAACGAGCGTCCGGCGTTCGACAGCTGTCTCACCCCCAGACACTTCAATAATGTACTGCCCACCGCGGTCTGGTGTCGGAACAGAAAGATTCAGATTCGTCTCTGACTGTGGCTTAACACCGACCGTTCCGCTCACTGTCTGCGTGTTGACTGTGACTGTAACGTTTGCCTCGCCATTCATTTGACCGTTATTTCCGACTGTTGCCCTAACTTGGAGTGTTTCATTGTAGGCGACTTGGTCAGGAACGTCCAGTGCTGTAAGCAACAGTTCAGCAGGTTCGGGCTCGCCAATCTCCACCGTTGCCAATGTGTCGCTGTCACCGGCACTCGCAGCGACATCATGTTCTCCGGCGTCAGCGCCGGCAGTTGGCAGAGACACTTCGAGGTCGCGTTGAGCGTCACCGGTGAGTTCAATTGTTCGCGTCTCAAATTTTTGTCCATCAAAGGTTAGAGTGAGCGGTTCGCTTACGGCGGCTTCACCACGATTCGAGATGGTGACAACAACTGTCGCCGACCCATTATATGGGATCTTTCCCGGTGTTGCAATCTCCTCAACAGTAATGCTAGGTGTCGGTTGATCTTTTGACGATTGGTTCATATCGTCCCCTCCAAAACCCGGGAACCCAGCACAACCGGCTGTCACCATCGCGGAAGCCACAACAAGCCAAAGGATCTGCCGACGATCCACGATTTACAATACAATTGCCTGCCATTTATACATTTCCGCCAAAATATTTAATTTTTTATATTTCTTGAAGCGGTGGAGAGCACTAATGAGATGTCCTGTCAATAGATACTACCGGATTCAAATACATCTGATCTCCAAATCTTGCGAGATGCGCGTCCCCTATCTTGCACCCAACCAGTGACAATATCGCTAATCTGATCGTTGTTTCGCTCAGTCAGGGAAGAGCCTTTTAAATTCCACCTACGGGGTGACACAAGCTCTCAAGAGGATACCGAAAGACAGGGTTTATTATGTATAGATTCCCAGATTCGAGTACTGCTCGCTTGGTGTAGTCCGGCCAATCATATTGGCCTTTCGAGCCAATGACCGGGGTTCAAATCCCTGAGCGAGCAATAGACGGCGCGAAATCACCCGATTTTGTCCCTCTCCGACCACAGAGATGACATATGACCAGAGCCAACGTATGGGACTCCACAGGGAGGGTTCACGGGATCGACACAATCAGGATCCCTCCCCACCCAACGTCTGAGCGAGTTGAAGCGGGATCCAGAGAAGGGAAATCCTCACGCGAATCACAGGGGCGGCGGTGTAGAACGGTTTTTATGCCCCGTGTGACGAAAATATTAAATGGACTGTATACAAAAAGACAGCATAATGGTGGCAAACCAGGCACGCCCGACTGACTGGATTGACCGGCGCCCCGACAAGGAGGAGTGGGACAACCCGGAGCTCCTACAGTACGAGAACCAGGTAGACCCCTACCCGATGTTCGCACAGAAGCGGGCCGAGGAGCCTATCTCTTACGACGAGGACCGCGATGTCTACGACGTGTATACCTACGACGAAACCGTCGAGATTCTTAGCGACTGGAAACGGTTCTCGAGTTTCATGACCCACGGCATGGACGGACATCTGATGGACCGGGATCCACCGGAACACCCACCCCTCCGTTCGATGGCAAAGGATCGACTCCAGCCCGGAGATGTCAGAGATATGCGGCCGGAGATCGAACAACGGGCCGACGATCTGTTGGACGAGGCACTGGCCGACGGCAGGGAGTTCGACTTCGTCGAAGAGATCGCCGTCCCGCTGCCTGTCGGCGTCATCGCGGATATCCTCGGTGTCCCGCAGGAAAAGCGAGACACCTTCCGGAAGTGGTCGTACCAGCTAACATCGACACCACCCGTCGACGCCGACGAAGAGACCAAAGAACAGATGCAAAATGAGCGGATACAAGCCAGTCTAAGCCTTAACGAGTTTTTCGGCACAGAGTTGGAAAAACGCGAGGAGAACCCACAGGACGATCTGATAACGAATATGTTGCAGGTAGAACAGGAAACCGATATGCTCTCCAGATCACAGACAAAGGCCAACTGTTCGATGCTTCTGGCTGCCGGCAACGTCACCACGACGTCGTTTATGACCAACGCGCTCTGGACGTACGCCGAAGAGGGGCTCATCTCGGACATCCAATCCGGGGAGATAGACCTCGCCGAGGCAAACGAGGAGGTGCTTCGGTACCGCTCCTCGGTCACGGAGGTGCGACGGATCGCCACCGAAGACACCGAACTCCGTGGCGTCGAAATCCCGAAAGGCTCGAAGGTAATCGTCTATCTGAACTCTGCAAACAGAGACGAGACAGTCTTCGAGGATCCGGATCTGTTCCGGCCGGACCGGCCGAACCTGAGCAAAGCGATCCCATTTGGCAGGGGAATCCACTTCTGTGCGGGTGCACCCCTGGCCAGAATGGAGGCCAAAATCGTACTCGGAAAGTTCTTAGAGCGCATCGACGATGTCGAACTACTCGAGGACACGATCACACCAATTCTCAGTGCGGCAGTATACGGCCCAGCAGAACTGCCGATCCGGGTTTCGATGTGACCAGCTGAACCCGACGATCGTTATAACACCTGGGGTATGAGGTGCGCGACCCCGACGGGCGACCGGTACAGTATCCAGGCGGACCAATCGCGGTGCCAGACGGGGGCTGGGCTACGCCTCCGTCGTTATTTTCGTGCCCACGTCGCAGATTTCGATGCGTCAAGGCGTGTAACACCTATTGTTGTTTTCGACGGCCGGAAAGGCTCGCGGTAATCAGTATCAGACGATGGTCGACGAGTACGAGGGTGAACCGGCCTATCAGTCTTCGAGTAACTCGTCTGTGAGCCGGGAGAACCGGTCGACAACGCGGTCGAGAAGCCTGGGTTCGATCTCCCGGAGCAGACGATACACCCGCGATTGATCGGTAAGCGAGACGGCAACGCCCGAGGACCCATCGGTCCGTTCTTTCCTGGCAACGTCGTGTTCGACGAGGCGTGAAAGGTGCCACTCGACGGTGCTCCGGGCGAGGTCCAGTTTGTCGGCGATTTCGGTCGGGGAAGGGCGGTCGTTTCGCAGAACAAAGAGGACGATTTCGCGGGTCGTCTCCCGTCGGAGCAACGCGATCGTGACCTGTTCTCGCTGGGAGTACGTGGGTGGGTAGTAGTGCGTCCGTCCACCGATCGACTCCGTTTCGAGTTTGCCTGCACTGGCGAGTTTACGCAGATGGTACTGTGTCTGTCCCGTGGCGATGTCCAGTTCTCTGCTGATCCCGTTGAAGTGGATGCCCGGTTGTTGATCGATGCAGTTACGAATACGTGACCGGGTTTCGGACACAGACTGTCACCTATCGGGTGTATCAGGTCGGCACATCTAAACGGACCTCGTTTTCTCAGTCTGTGAGAACAGACCCGTGAGACAGACTGCTGTGAGTTTTCACCGCCACGCCAGCACAGTTGTGCTGTGTCGGAACACGAAACACCGATAGGAGGGTTTTTCGACGGTCGTACCTCGAAATACATACCGCTGGCCGCGTTACTGTTCAGAGAGGACAATGCCTCGATCACTGATGTCAGCCAGAACACTCCAGACCGGGACAGACTGGGCAGGTGAGGGGTCGCTGTTCCTGTACGGGATTATCCTGATGGCCGGCATCGGGACGGGCATCCTGTTCGTTGCGAGTTTGTTCGCATACCGCCAACGACAGTCGACCAGATACCTGGCTATTACGGCAGCAGTCGGGGCGCTTTTTGTTCGTTCGGTCGTGGGATTCGGAACCGCCACCGGACGTGTGCCGATGATTGTTCATCACCTGATCGAACACACGTTCGATTTCATGATCGCTGCGCTCGTGCTCTATGCGGCCTATCTGAGCACGCCAACACAGCTGGAGCCGAACACCGGGGACGTACCAGAGGAGCAGGTGAGTGAAAAAAAGCCAGGTGGTGGCCGGTCCAGAGAGTGATACTGTTGGCTGTACGTCTTTCAAGAATTTCGCCACCACGTGGCGAATATCGTAGATCAGGTACAGCCAACAGTATGAGCGACAGGAGGGTGTACCCGTCAAACGGACTAGACCAGCTATCGACGTCCGGCGGTCACCGATCACGTACTCGCCGAATCCAGCCCCTGTGCCGGGTACGCGACGATCGTGTCGACGCCCGCGTCACGGAGTTTCTGGATCCGCTCTCTGACTGTCTTCGCATCACCGACCAGTGCGCATGCCCGACAACCGGCCAGTAGTCGGTCCCGGGCCACACCGGTTGCGGTGTTGTCAGTCGGTTCCTCCGATGAGAGCCCCTCGCTGACCCGTGGTCGGCGGGCGGCGTAGTCACCGACCGCATCCAGAATCGTCCCCTCCTCAGCAGACAGCACGAGCGGGGCATAGACCGCAATCGAGCCCTCGTAGCCCGCCTGGCGGAGCGCGCGCACATCCGGGCAGGTCGTAGCCGAGAGGAGTTCAAACTGGGTTCCGCCGATGGCGAGGGCAAGTCGCTCGATACCTTCGGTGCCCACCCAGGGATCGGCTGCTTCCCGCGTGGCAGCTGCGAGACGCGGGGCGAGTGCCCGGTCGCGTTCCTCCGCGGAGAGGTATGCGCTGTGTCCGGCAACAAGTACCTCACCGACCGGGTCCGGGATCCGGGTGCGGATGTGGTCGTCGGCGAGCGGATCGAAGCCGTCCGCCCGGACGGGGACGGTGAGACGAACATCGGTATCCTCGGCAAGTGCGGCAAGAACGTCCGGTTCCGGGAGGTGTTCACGACCTTCGTAATCGATCGTCACGGTCGAAACATCCAGGGCTGCCCCCCGCCGGGTGTCGACCTCGCTTGGCTTAAGCGCAACGGCGTCGACCCCGACGGCTGACAGCGCTGTCTGGGGAGACATAGTTGTGCTGATTCTACGTGGCTGGATGGAAAGTCCTGTCGAAAGTCGCGGCTGTACCACACTCACAGGTCTACCGGGAACGGCTGAACACCCTCGCTGTCAGGTGGCACAGCGCCCCCGGACGCGGGCCGATCTGTTCACACCGGGAAGTCGGCGTCGGGTTCGACCACCCGGTCGACCCCGGGAGGCATCTCCCACCCTGTGGCGAGATCCAGAAACTGGACGAGGATCCGCGCGGTCGCACCCCAGACGGTGTACCCGTCGACACGGAAGTAGTGTAACCGGATCTCCCCGTAGTAGGGATGATCGCGAAATTCACTTTCGTAGTTGTCCAGATCGGTGAGATCCGCGAGTGAGAGGGTCACCACTTCGGCGACCTCGTCCTCACAGGCGGTGTAGCCCCGGTCCGGAACGCGCGCCACGAACGGACGAACTGCAAACTCCGTTACCGTCCGGATGTCGTCGAGGCGGCCAACGAACTCGACGTCAGTGGGGTCGAGACAGATCTCTTCGTTTCCCTCCCGAACCGCGGTCGCCCGTCGGGTGTCGTCCTGTGGTTCGTGCCGCCCCCCTGGAAAGCTCATCTGGCCGGGATGGTTCGAGAGGTGATCCGCACGCTCTGTGAAAAGCAAACGCGGCCCCGAATCACCCGGCAAAACCGGGGCGATTACCGACGCCTCCTGCAGGTCGCCACTGACTGCCTGGGGTTCGTGACGGCGCACCCCCTCAAGGTTCATATCTGGGGTCTCGGCCCGGACAATCTTAATTCACCCGGGAATATGACAACAGTGTGTATGTTCTTGGGGGAGCATCGTCACTCGTCGGATGCTTGTTCGTCCAACTGTCCTCGAACGTCCGACAGGTCGACACCTGCCCAGGTCTCGAGTTCGTAGCTCACGTCGACGAGGGTCGAGGCACGTTCCGGGGTCGCAGTCTCGGCGACCTCCGTCCGGAAGCGTTCGACACCTGCCCGGCCGGCGGTGTCACGGTCCACGCGTCGCGTCGAGATATCCATGATGTGTGCGAGGTCCTCGGCGTTCTCGGGGAGGTCCGGGAACGCCACCGGTCCGGGAACGAGCAGCTGCGGGCCCTCCTTGCCGTCTCCACCTGCCTCCACGGGGTCGACGGGCACCAGGTGATACCCCTCGACAGCAGTCGCAATGTCGTTTGTAAAGGCGTCAGGGTCGTACCCCTCACCCTGCTTGAACGCCAGTTCGGCCAGTGCCTCCTGCAGTTCCGCACGGGTCAGGGCGCCGAACATGTCAACGACACCTGCCAGTTCGTCCGGGTGGGGCTCCATATCTCCCACCCCGACTGCAACCAACTTGAGAGTACCGAACGGGGGTACTGTGACAACACTGACCGAGCCGTCAGTTCGTGACCGCACTGATCGCGGCTGTCGAACGGTCGAGGAGTTCGACTGGGTCCAGTGAGAGATCCCGCCAGGCTGGCAGCCGATCGTCACGCGCCGGGGGTTCGACGGCGTCGGCATAGATCGCCACCTGGTCGCGTTCGCTTGCCGCGTCGTAGGACAACCCGTTGAACGCCGCGTCCGCAGCGTACTGTTCGACCAGGCGATCACCGACCGTCCGGTACCGCTCCCTGAGACACCCGTAGTCCGGGTCGATCCCGTGTTCCTCGAGGATCGTAAAGAGTGTTTTACCCACCTCTGCACACATATTGCCCAGGCCGGCAGGGCCACTGACCGCGCGGTGATCGTGTTCGTGGGTGCCGAGATCGACCTGTGCGGTGCCCGCAAAGCCTGCAACGCTGTAGCCGTCGCTCAGCGTGCCGATCTCGAGGCCCCAGCCCCGGGGAGTTCGGAGCCTGCGAGCAAGGTCGCCGGTGACCGCAAACTCGCCGGACAGCGCGTACCGAAACGCGTCGAGATAGGCGAGCAGTTCGTGGCTGTGCCCCTCACGCAGCGCCCGCACGAGCGGAATATAGAACAGTCGGAACAGCCGACCGTACAGATGGCTGTTTTCAACCCTGGCGTAGTATCCTTTGGCAAAGTCGTGTCCACAGGTCAGTCCGAACAACAATCGCGGGACGAGGGTCTCGTCGTAGGTCGTCGCGTCGGCGTCGTGGACGACGACGTACTCCGAGCGACTCGCCACGCCCAAGGCCAGCCAGATATCGCGGCCCTTCCCGGTCGCGCCGTCGAGGCCTTCCCTGGCGAGCAGTCGCTTTACCCGCGGGGCCGTACACCA
>JAQCMX010000190.1 GCA_028274885.1 Haloarculaceae archaeon | reverse complement strand
GTTCGAGGCGTACAGATGGATTCGGTGCCGGTAAGAACCTGGGCGACCAGCACGACGTATGGTCGTTGCAGATTTACACGTACACACGCGCAACTCCGACGGGCGATTACAGTTGGACGGACTGCCACGCGCCGCACAGGCGGCAGGGATCGAGGCCGTGGCCGTAACGGACCACGATCGGATCCACCCCGAACTGGAACAGCCGGTGAGCACCCGTGACGGGGTCGAGATCATCCACGGAATAGAGTTGCGCGTCGAAAGCGCGGACCAGCGCCTCGACTTGCTCGGGTACGGGGTTCGAAGAACCGACCGACTCGAGGCACTGATCGAGCGGTTGCAGAGGAATCGGATCGAACGTGCAAGGGACATCATCGAGTGTGTGGAAAAACGGCTTGGAGTCGACCTGACCGTCTCACTGGAAGCCGGCGTCGGGCGACCACACATCGCCCGTGCTATCGATAAAAGCGACGCAAAGCTGGGATACAAGGACGCATTTCGGGAACTGATCGGGGATGGGTGTCCGTGTTATGTCCCCCGCGAGATACCCGCTTTCGAGCAGGGACATGAGGTGCTGGCCGAGTCATGTAGCATTGTCGGTCTTGCACATCCGTTGCGGTACGAGGACCACGAAAGCGCACTTAAACAGGCAGTCAAACTCGATGCGATCGAACTGCAGTATCCCTATCAGCACGATACCGACGACACCGCTCTCACCACGGTTATCGAGGAGTACGACCTGCTGGCAACCGGTGGGAGCGACGCACACGAGACGGTGCTGGGCGAGGCTGGACTGGACAGGACAGCATACCAGGCGGTACGAGACCGGATTGCGTAACGCCGAACCGCCGGCAAGGGGCAAAAATGGGGTGGGCCGTAGCGTTCATCTGGGTAGCACTACAACTATTAGATATGCAGTGTCACTACTGTGGGTCTACCGCCGATATCACCGTCGAGAAAGGCGGAGTTCGCGTGGGCGTCTGTGAGCAACACTTCCGCGAACAGATGGACGAACTCGCGGACGCGGAGTTCGTCGAGGACATCAGCGAGGAACTCGATATTGACAGGACCGAATGACGGGCAGTCGGGCGCTACCGGCGTTTGTTCGAACCACGTCCGTGGGACGATTCGTCGAACTGGGTTAGACAACTGGTCGTAGCCACCGCGGCAGGATTGTCCTTCTCTTTTCTACCGCTTGCGGTGAACGGAAACGCAAATTGACCTCCTCCACGCCCTGAAGGACGTGGAATCCCACCATGGGATGTCCGCCGAGCGAGACGTTCGAGGTTCCAACCCGCACTCAAGGGGAACCGGCAGCATACCGGCGAAACTCTCGTTTTCTCTCCTGTGTAGGGCTGTGGCCCGGTCAAACAGGCCCCATCGGAATCCGTGTCATCGCCGTGCGAACCACCGCTGGTTCGCCCCCCCTTGTGGTTCGGGGCCGGCATCTCACCGATTCCGTAGCATGCTACGTTATGTCGGGCCACAAAAAAAAGATTGCGAACGAAATCCGGGCCGACCACCGACGGGGAATGTTGCGCCGGGCCTACCGCTCGACCTGCGCCTGAAAACGCAGGTATGCGTTATCGGTCTGTATCACGGAGACCCGGACCCGCCAGAGGCAACCGCCGTGGGAGGGATGTCGATTGTGACAGCTGCACCGCCGAGGTCACTCTCGCCAATGGAGAGCTCGCCGCCGAGCGTCTGGACCGCCCAGTTCGTTCCCCAGAGGCCGATGCTGGTCGCGTGTGCGAGCGGCCGTTCGCTCTCGGCCTCTATCACCTCCCGCTCGGACGCCGGCACGCCCGGTCCGTCGTCAGCGACGGTGAGGGTAAGTCCAGTCCCGGTCAGGTCTGCGCGAACTTCCACGCGCGGATCCGACGTGTTGTGTTCGATCGCGTTCTCGACGACGTTCCTGACCGCGAACCGAAGCAGTTC
>JAQCMX010000186.1 GCA_028274885.1 Haloarculaceae archaeon | reverse complement strand
CGCAAGCGAGGGAAGCTACGAGCCACCGGTCGTGCAGGACAACCCCGACACTGCGAAGCCGTTCGAGAGTCTCGTGACGATGATCAACCGGCCCAATTACGACGAACTCGATCCGACCTTCATCGTCTTTCTCACGTATCCCCTGGCGTTTGGGTTTATGATCGGCGACATGGGGTACGGGCTGATGTATATGCTGATGGGCTATGGGATGTACAGGGCCTTTGACTCCGAGGTGGTCAAATCACTCGGGGTGATCGGGATCTGGGCCGGCGTTTTCACCGTCGTGTTTGGCTACCTCTACGACGATATCTTCGGCGTTCACACCTCGGAGCTCGGGATCGAGTGGCTCCCGCTTGCGGGCAGCTTTCATAAAGGTCTGTCGCCAGTGCATCTCGATTGGGCGTTGCTGTGGATCGTCATCAGCATCGTCTTTGGGGTCTTACACCTGAATCTGGGGTTCATCCTCGGGTTCATCAACGACAGGTCCCACGGTATCTGGGAGGCGTTCACCGAGAACCTCTCGTGGCTCGTCATGGTCAACGGCTTTTTTGTCTGGGTGTTCAGCGAACACCTGGTGGGACAAAAACCCGAGTTCATCGTCGGGGACGCAAGCGCGCTCGAGCATTTCTTCGGATTCACGGGCTTGCCCGAGGTTGTCGGACTCGTCGGACTCGGTGGCTTCGCGGTCGGTATTGGGCTGGCACTCATCGGCGAAGGCGGCATCGCTTTGATCGAGACGGTCACCGTGACCCTCGCGAACACCCTTTCCTATCTACGCCTGGTCGCCGTCTTGCTCGCCAAGGCCGGCATGGCGTTCGTGGTGAATCTGCTCGTGTTTGGCGCCTACAGCGAGACCAAGTCACAAAACGGCGAGGAAGTGGAAAAGATCATCTTCAATCTCCCGACGGAAGATGTCTCGGGTCTGTCACAAGAATTCGTCGGTCTGGCCCACATCGATCCGGTGTTCGTTGGGATTCCAGCCGCACTCCTGATCTTCGTGTTCGGGCACATTCTGGTCTTGTTACTCGGAATCACGGCCGCAGGTATCCAGATGCTCCGGCTCGAATATGTCGAGTTCTTTGGGAAGTTTTATGAAGGCGGCGGCGAGAAATTCCAACCGTTCGGGCGCCAACGAACCCATACAGAGGACAATTCATAAACAATGATTGAACTAATCGACATCGCAATGCAGAGTAGTGACGTAGTCCTACAGGAAGCGCGCGACGCCGCATACGCGGAGGAGTTGAAGATGGGGATGGTCGCACTTGCAGTCGGTCTCGCCGCCTTCGGTGCAGGATACGCCGAGCGTGGGATCGGTGCCGCAGCAGTGGGTGCGATGGCAGAAGACGAAGAGATGTTCGGGCGTGGACTGATCATGACAGTGTTGCCCGAGACGCTGGTCATTTTCGCCATTGTTGTTATTTTCTTGGTGTAATCTTCATCCGAAACTTTTCAACCCATGAGTCTTGAAACAGTCGCCGAAGACATCCGAGACGAAGCCCGCGCGCGTGCAGAGGAGATACTTGCAGCGGGTGAGGAAAGTGCCGACGAGATCATCGAGGAGGCCAAAACGGAGGCCGAAGAGATACGCGAAAAGCGCCTGGCGGAGGCCGATCGCCAGATCGAGCAGGAACGCGAGCAGGAACTGTCGAGTGCGAAACTCGAAGCCAAGCAGGAACGCCTCGAAGCCCGGCGTGAACTACTCCAGTCGGTCAAGGATGCCCTCAAGGCGCAGATTGCCGCGATCGACGGCGAGCAGCGCAAGGAGCTCACGGCTGCGTTGCTGTCGGCCGCAGCCGAGGAGTTCGACGACGACGGGACTGTGACCGTCTACGGCCGAGCCGAGGATCGAGCCCTGATCGAGGAGCTGTTGTCCGACTACGCGAAGTTCGAATTCGGCGGAGAGTACGACTGCCTCGGTGGCGTCGTCGTCGAAAGCGAGGAGTCACGTGTTCGGGTCAAGAATACGTTCGATTCGATTCTCGACGAGGTCTGGGAAGCAAAGCTCCGTGAAATAAGCACGCGCCTTTTCGACCAATGAGTACCAGCGGCAGCTCCAATCCGGAGTACGTCAACGGCCGGGTTCGAGCGCGGCGAGCAGCGCTTTTCGACGAGGCGGACTACCGGAAGCTCGTCCGGATGGGGACCGGTGAGATCGCCCGTTACATGGAGGAAACGGAGTACGGGACCGAGATCAACGCGCTCGGAGCCCGCCACAGTGGCGTTGACCTCATCGAGTACGCCCTCAACGAGAATCTGGCCAAACACTTTTACGATATTCTCGACTGGGCGGACGGCCAGCTGTACACGCTGATCGCCAACTACCTGCGGAAGTTCGACGCGTGGAACGTCAAGACGGCGATCCGCGGGATCTACTCCGGGGCGAGCGCCGAGGAGATTGCAGACGACTACATCCGGGCCGGTGAGTTCGACGACGAGCTACTCGAGACGCTGGCGGCCGCGACGTCGGTCCAGGAGGCTGTCGAGTTGCTCGACGGGACGATCTTCGAAACACAGCTCGCAACGGCGTACGAGGAATACGAGGAGACGGATCTGCTCGTCCCACTGGAGAACGCGGTAGACAAGACATTCTACGAGCGCCTGCTCGGGGAGGTCGACACGCAGTTCGTGGACCGACAGACGCCAAAGGGGTTGTACGTCGAGGTGTTACAGGCAGAGATCGATTTCCGGAACACCCGGAACGCGTTGCGTCTTTCCCGCACCGACACCGATCTTGATCCGGCCGAGTACTACATCGAGGGCGGCAAACTGTTCGATCCGGCGGAGCTTGGCCGGCTGATCGGTAACTTCGACGATCTGGTCGAACGGATCCGGGACAGCGAGTACGGTGAGGAACTCGAGGATGCCCTCTCGGAACTGGCAGATGCCGACAGCCTGATTGCGTTCGAACAGGCGCTCGATGCTGCCTTGCTCGAGTACTCCGATCAGCTGTCCTACACATATCCATTGTCTATCTGTTCGGCGCTGTCCTATATTCTCGCAAAGGAACGCGAGGTCGAGAACGTCCGGGCGATCGCCCGCGGACGCGAGGTCGGCCTCCCGGTCGAGGAGATCGAACAGGAGGTGGTGGTCCAATGAGCCGGGAGATTGCAGTGATCGGCAGCCCGGAATTCACCACCGGATTCCAGCTGGCAGGCGTCAGAAAGTTCGAGAACGTCCCTCAAGACGAAAAGGAGGAGCGGCTGGACGAGGCGGTCCGGGCGGTTTTCTCGGATGCGGATGTCGGGATCGTCGTCATGCACGAGGATGATCTCGAGTATCTCTCCCGCGAGATGCGTGAAACCGTCGAAACGAGCGTCGAACCGGTGCTCGTGACACTCGGTGGTGGCACCGGCAGCGGTGGCCTGCGCGGACAGATCAAACGAGCGATCGGTATCGACCTGATGGACGAGGAGTCATAATATGAGTCAAGCAACAGAATCTGACGTCCGTGAAGACGGCGTCATCGAGAGTGTAAGCGGCCCCGTCGTGACTGCGGTCGACCTCAACGCACGGATGAACGACGTCGTATACGTTGGTCACGAGGGGCTGATGGGTGAAGTGATCGAAATCGAAGGGAACCTGACCACCATTCAGGTGTACGAGGAAACCTCGGGTGTCTCGCCTGGGGAACCCGTCGAGTCGACCGGGGCACCGCTTTCCGTGGATCTCGGGCCGGGTATGCTGGACTCCATCTACGACGGCGTCCAGCGCCCACTCGACGTACTCGAGGAGAAGATGGGCTCTGCGTTTCTCGACCGCGGTGTCGACGCGCCGGGCATCGACCTCGACCGAACCTGGGAGTTTACCCCCAGTGTGGCCGAGGGCGACGAGGTGGGCAACGGCGACATCGTCGGGACGGTCCCCGAGACACAGAGCATCGACCACAAGGTGATGGTCCCGCCTGACACGCTGCCGGAGGACGACACCGCCGAAGTCGCGGCGGTCAGGTCGGGCAGTTTCACCGTCGACGAACCGGTCGTCGAACTCGAAACCGGTGTGGAGATCCAGATGCACCAGCAGTGGCCCGTCCGCGAGGCCCGGCCCACGGTCAACAAGCAGACGCCGACCGAACCGCTCACCTCCGGACAGCGCATCCTCGACGGGCTCTTTCCGCTTGCAAAAGGCGGGACCGCGGCAATCCCCGGTCCGTTCGGGTCGGGCAAGACCGTGGCCCAGCAGTCACTGGCGAAGTTCGCAGACGCAGATATCGTCGTCTATATCGGATGTGGGGAGCGCGGCAACGAGATGACCGAGGTTATCGACGACTTCCCCGAGTTGCCCGACCCACAGACGGGCAACGCCCTGATGGCCCGAACCTGCCTCATCGCCAACACGTCGAACATGCCCGTCGCGGCGCGTGAATCCTGTGTGTACACGGGGATCACTATCGCGGAGTTCTACCGCGACATGGGATACGACGTGGCGCTGATGGCCGACTCCACCTCGCGGTGGGCCGAGGCTATGCGGGAGATCTCCTCGCG
>JAQCMX010000175.1 GCA_028274885.1 Haloarculaceae archaeon | reverse complement strand
GGACCCGTAAGCGGGAGTGACCGCGAGGGTTATCTGTGCGCGTACTAATCCACAGGCGATGACAGTCCGGGGCGCAATCATCGACCTCGACGGCACGGTGTATCGCGGTGGCGAGGTACTCCCGGGTGCCAGGTCGGGGGTCGAGATCCTGCGGGAGGCAGGTATCGAACTGCTCTTTTTTTCGAACAACCCGCTCAGAGACGGGGCGGAGTACGTCTCGTATCTCCAAGGGATGGGTATCGACGCGCGCCCCGGGGAGGCCTGTTCGTCCGGCGCCGTGACGACGGCCTATCTGGCCGACCGACACGCCGAGGACTCGGTCTTTCTCATCGGGGCCGAGGAGCTAAGAGAGCAGTTCGAGCGGGCGGGGCTGGGACTGACCCGGGAACCGGCCGATGCGGACGTGTTGGTCGCGTCCTGGACCGACTCCTTCGAGTTTGGAGACATGCAGGACGCACTCGAGGCATTCAACGGGGCAACGACGTTTCTCGGGACCGACCCCGACCGGACCTTCCCGGGGGAGGACGGACGGATAGTCCCCGGATCGGGTGCGATCATCGGGTCGATCGAGGCGGTGGTCGGGGAAAGCCCCGACGCGATCCTCGGCAAACCATCGAACGTGGCACGGCAGATAGCCCTGGACAGACTCGGAACCGCACCGGAGGAGACCCTAGTCGTGGGCGACCGTCTCGACACGGACCTCCTGATGGGCGAACGCGCTGGTATGACGACCGTGCTGGTGCTGTCGGGTGTGACCGATCGTGAGGCGATTCCAGACAGCGACGTGGCGCCGGATCACGTCGTCGACGGACTCGGTGACATCGGAGGCGTGCTTGAGTCAGTGTGAGCAGGTCGGTCAGGTGTTGTGTCATAGTGTTTGTTGCGGTGACTTTCGTAATCAAGTCACAAATATCGGTGTTTCACGCCGTGTAACCGGTGTCTTGTCACACCACAGCGGTAAAGACTCGCAACAAACACTATTAGTGTGTGGCGCTACTCGGTCGAGGGTTCGTCTTGATCCGGTGTCAGGGCAGGTTCAGGGGAGGAGCCGAGGCCGGTGATACGGGCTTTCAAAATCCGGGTGTTCTCGACGTGTTCGACGCGGATTTCGAGGCCATTGTACCCGATCGTCTCGCCCTCTTCGACGAGTCGGCCCGCGCGGTTGAATATAAGCCCGGCGATGGTCTCGAACTCCTCTCCTTCCGGGAGTTCGACCCCGAGTTGTTCGTTCACGTCGTCGATGTTGACCGCACCTCGGACCATGGCCGTGTCGTCGTCGACGAACTCGATCGGTTCATCCTCGCCGCCCTCGAGTATCTCGCCGACGATCTCCTCGACGAGATCCTCGACGGTCACCAGCCCCTCTGTGGTGCCGAACTCGTCGATGACGATCACCATATTTAATCGCTTCTCGCGCATCTCGCTCAACAGCTCGTCGACATTTTTCGACTCGGGGACGTGAAGGGTTTCCTCGATGACGCTGGCCAGATCCCCCCCGCCCTCGCCGTAGGTGTGGTCCCGCACCAGATCGTTGATATGGACGACGCCGACGACGTTGTCGAGTCCGCCGTCGTAGATAGGGAGGCGCTCGTGCCCGCTCCGGATACAGGTCTGGATCGCCTCGTCGATCGGGGCGTCCAGCGAGACCGCCGTCATATCCAGCCGTGGCGTCATCACCTCCTTGACGATAGTGCGGTTGAACCGGAGGGTTCGCTGGAGCATCTCGCGTTCGTCCTCCTCAAGAACCCCCTCGCGCTCGCCGGTTTCGATGATTTCACGAATCTCGTCGCGTGTGACGTAGGACGACTCGATTTCCGTCCGACCACCGGTCACGCTATTGACCAGTCGGGTCAGATGATCGAACAACCACACCAGCGGGAACAGCACGATCTCGGCGAATTTGAGCGGGCGCGCGATCCGGAGGGCGTAGGTCTCGGTGTTTTCGACGGCGTAGGATTTGGGGGCACTTTCGCCGAACAACAAGACGAGCCCGGTAATCCCGAATGTCGCGATGAACACCGCCTGACTCTGATTGCCGAGTAGGTAGGCAAGCAGCCCCGTCGCGATCGACGACATCGCGATATTGACGAGATTGTTTCCAACGAGGATCGTGACGAGTAGTCGGTGGGGATCGTTCTTGAGCGATTGGAGTGCCCTTGACCCGCGTTTTCCCTCGTTGACGACCGTCTCGATGCGGTGGTTCGGAAAGGCAAACATCGCGATTTCGGAGGAAGAAAAGAACGCAGAGACGACAAGCAAAGACACGATAGTGATGACACCGAGGGTGGCAAGCAGACCATCGGAGAGTTCGACACCGACGACCTCGACTGTTAGAACAGTCTCGAGGACGACCTGTCCAGGCATCGGTGAAGATTTTTGGCGGCTGGAATTAAGGTTTGCCATGGGGAGACCGTCGAAGGGCTTACCCGACACTCCAACGTATAAAACAGTATGAGCCAACCAGCGATCACACTGTACCGCCTGGGGTCGTGTCCGTTCTGCGAGCGTGTCGTTGAGAAACTACAGGGGTACGGCCTTGAGTATCACCCCCGGTTCGTCGAGCCGCTGCACTCCGAGCGAGACGTCCTGAAACGGGTCGCGGGCGTCCGGACCGTTCCTGTGATCGTGGACGAACACACCGGCGTGACGATGGCCGAAAGCGGAGCGATCGTCCGATATCCCGAGGAGACGTACGGCAGTGCGGGCACGAACAGCCACGACGGGGCGACCGTATCACTCCAGGAGGAGGCGTAGATGGAACTGTCGTTCGATGTCGTCGAACTCGGCGACGCGGACCACCCCAGAGAGGGCGAACGGGCACCCGATTTCGTCCGGCCGCTGGTCAACGAGGAGTACTGGGAGGATGTCGCACTCTCGGAGTTGACCGCAGAGGGGCCGGTTGTCCTCCTCTTTCACAGTATGGACGGGGCGTTTCCGGCGACGTATCTCTGGAACGAGATCCGGGACCGGGAGTTCGATAGCTACGACGCCACTGTGGTTGGTGTCTCCGTCTCGACACCCTACGAACACAAGACACTTATAAAGGAACAAGCCCTAATCGGCCGAGGATTCCGGTTGTTCTCTGATCCCGGAAACGGTGTCGCCGAGCAGTACGGGATTGTCAACGATCTGGACGGCATGCACGGTGTTTCCGAACCCCGACCCGCAGCCTTCGTCATCGACGGCGACCGGACGGTTCAGTACGCGTGGGTCGCCCAGGAGTGGCCGGAGTTTCCCGACTACGACGAGTTACAGACGGCTGTCGAGACTGTCGTCGACGCTGACCGAGTGGCCGAACGGGCAGAACATGATCGGTGATTATACCACACAGACTGCAGACGGATGACCGGGACGGGTGATCGAATCGGTGACGCTGCACGCGCAATCCGGGCGGGCAAACTCGTCGTGTACCCCACCGAAACCGTCTACGGACTCGGTGCGGACGCGCTCAGCGCCGATGCCGTCGAACGGATGTTCAGCGCCAAAGGCCGGGATAGATCGAAGCCGGTTTCGATGGCTGTCCCCGACATCGAGACGGCCGGGGAGTACACGGTGTTATCGACTCGGGAGCGTGCGTTCATGGAGGCGTTTCTGCCGGGGCCGGTCACGGTAGTAGTCGAGCGACGGGCCGAGGTCCCTGACGCACTCACCGCTGGCCGCAACCGGGTCGGAATCCGGATCCCTGCCGAGGAGAGGGCACTCACCCTTCTCGGGGAGGTTTCGCCGGTGACGGCGACGAGCGCGAACGTGAGCGGACAACCGAGCGTCCGCCGAACCGAGGGCCTCGACGAGACGATCCGTCGGGCGGCGGCAGTCGTCCTCGGCGGCGGTGAGACACCGGGTGGCGGCTCGACGGTCGTAGACGTGGAGCGAGGGGAGATACACCGTCGTGGCAAACTCGCAGGCGAGGTCGAGTCGTGGCTCACAGAGCAGTGACCCTGGTATCACTACCCGCCGAGTAGACTGCGTAGCGACCGCGTTTTGACCCCACACTGGTCGCGGTAGTCACAGGGGGAACACTTCGATCGGTTGGTCGTCCGGGCTGGCGGGCCATCGATTGCGTCGGCGGTCCGGACCGCCTCGCGGTAGGCCGCAGTCCGACGGGCGTCGACCGGGACTTCGCGGACGACCCCGTAGGCGGGATACTCCGCAACGACGCGCTCGACGCGGGTCTCACACTCCCAGGAGAGTGCCTTGGCGGCAGCCATCAACCGGACGCTCTGGGGTTTCCAGACCCCTTCCTCGGGGGGAGTCCCGGCGAAGACGAGCGAAAGCGAGGGCGGCGTACCCCCGAGGAGCTTGTGTGCAACGCCGTGACACTCCCGGCCGGACAGAAAGACGTCACGTTCGGGGGGGTCGACGATTAGCTCCCAGTTGTCGAGTCGTGCGCGGGCACAGCCGAGTCGGGTCCGAAACTGTGTGGGGGTCACCTCGATCGGGGCCTCACGTAGTGCCGCCTCGTCACCGAGGAGTCGGTCGTACTCGAAGGCGAGTTCCCGACGCTGCTCGACGCGGTCGGGGGCGTCGTCACGTTCGTCTGGCGGCTGACGTCGGCGGTAGTAGAGCTTCCGCGGGCAGTACGCGGCCGTCTCGACGGCTCGAAACGCGTGCATAGGTCGTTCTGGCCGCGTTTTCTGAGAAAAAGGTTCGGAACGGTGCAAATCGTGTGAGACGACCCCGCGACCGGTCAGTCGACGATGACCTCGACCGGTTCGTCTTCCGTTTCCTCCTCTGTCTCCTCACCCCTGCCTTCCTGAAGGAGTAAAGCACCCACGACCGCGAGCGCGACCCACGACCGCCAGTTGGCCAGGTTCAGCGTGTAACCGACGCCAAACTCCTTTTCCACCAGCATCCCTTCACCGGGTTGCCAGTATCCCGACAGCAGACGACGGAGGTTGGGTTTCTCGAAATTGTACGGGATCCCGAACAACTCTCCTGAGGTTGGCTTCTCGTCCATACCCGGTCGTAAACTCGCCGGCAATATGATGGTTTCCCTCCCGGCGCTCCCAGTGGGGTGTGCCGACACGATGTGGATGCTACTGATACCGGCCCCGGCCCTCTATCCGCCGGAGTTGGGCAAGCACCGACCCGTCACCGTGTTCCCGGTACGACCCCTCGAGAACCGTCTGGAACCGTTCGGCGTCGTTGGCCGTGCCGGCGAGACTTGCCTCGAGTACGTGCAGGTCCATGGCGTGGTCCTCCGGATGGTCGGTGTAGTATCCCAGACCGAAATCGATGAGAAACACCTCCCCCGTGTCCTGCTCGACGCGGACGTTACGGGTCGTCGGGTCGCCGTGGACGAAGCCGGCGCGGTGGAGCGTGGCGAGGTGCGCGGCGAGTTGAGAGACACCCTCGTCGGTCAGGGCCTCACGGAGGTCACAGTCACCCACGTGCTGGAAGGAGAGTGTCGTCTCGGCGAGGTCGATATCCCGCAAAAGCGGAGTGGGCACGCCGGCGCGTCGGGCTTCACCTGTCAGGCGTGCCTCCGCTCGCGTGCGATCGTTTCGCAGCCGCTCGTCGAGTGTCGGGTGGCGGTACGCCCGCGGATTGCGGCGCTTGCACACAGTCTCGCCGTCGAGAGAAACGGTTGCCTCGGCGCCGGTGATCTCCTCGTCGACATCCCGGCCGGGGCCGACAGACTGGGCGGGGTCGCGCCAGGTGACCGGAACCGCATCCGGGCGGAAGTCGGCGTCGATGCCCGACTCCCCGATGGGAAGTGTGTCCCCGGCGTCGTACATTTTTGCGCCGAGAACGGCGATCATCCCGGCGTTGTCCCGCAGGAAGCGACTCTCGGGAGCAAAAAACGCGGCGTCGCGCTGGTGACACATCGAGGCGAGCATCTCCCGAAGACGAGCGTTCTGTGCCACCCCACCACCGAGGACGAGTTCCGCCGCACCGGTAAGCGAGAGGGCACGCTCGGAAACCTCGGTCAGCATCGCGAAGATGTTCTCCTGGAGGCTATAACAGATATCCTCGATGGCCACCCCCTCGTCGTAGCGGTCCTTGGCTGCGGACGTGATACCCGAAAACGAGAAGTCCATCCCCTTGACGACGTATGGCAGGTCGACGTACTCGCCGTCTTCGGCGGCGGCTTCGACCTTGGGGCCGCCGGGATGGGACCAGCCGACGTGGCGGGTGAACTTGTCGATTGCATTGCCGACGCCGGTGTCCATCGTCTCGCCGAGTACCCGGTAGCGGTTGTTCCGGTAGCCCAGGACGTGGGCGTTTGCGCCACTCGCGTTGAGACAGACCGGTGCGGGAAACCCCGACCGATGGCGACCGATCTCGAGGTGGGCGATCATATGGTTGACCCCGACCAGGGGGACGTCGAGGCGCTGTGCGAGTGCGCGTGCGCCGGTTCCGGTGATGCGAAGACACGGGCCCAGGCCAGGGCCGCGGGAAAAGGCGACCGCGTCGACCGGAGGATCGCTGTCGGCCGTCCTGCTGGCGGCACCGAGCATCGACTCGACGACTGCAGGGAGGTGGTCGGCCATGTGTTCGGCCGCCTCGCGGGGATGGAGGCCGCCGCTCTCTGGCTGATAGGCCTCCGTCTGGATGTCGACGGTGTCGGTCTCGGAGTCGTAGAGGGCTGCGCTGGCTGCCCAGGCCGTCCCCTCGATACCGAGTACGCGCATCAGCGATGGACCTTACTGCCACTCGGTGTAGCTACACGTTCCGCAGTGAAGCCGGTCACCGTGGTCGGCGAGAAACGCGTCCCCACAGCGCTGGCACTGTTCGCGGTCGGTCGTGCCGTCCTCGGCGTAGAGTTCGTAACGTGGCATGTCAGGCTTCCTCGGGTTCGGCGTCGTCGGGGTGTTCCCCGTCCGTGGTGATCTTGTTGCGTTCGAGCATGTGGTCTTGCTCGACCTCCTGTGCGTACTGGGGGTTGTCGTATACCCGTGCGGTTCCGATCGTCTTTCGCATCCCGAACCTGGTGTCGAGTTTGCGGACGACAACCTCCGAGGCGTCCTTGTTCAGTTTCGCCGCCAGCGAGTCGCGGACCGACAGTCGAGAGGGCGTTGCATTCTCGTGGGTCAGTTCGAACCGAACGTCTGTTCGGTGTAACATTGGATTCTCGTCCTCGTCGATGATGTGGATATCCATAGTCTTGCTAGACAGTCCCGCTGAGTCGCGTAAAAGGATTTCGAAGCGTTAAACAGAAGCGAAAAAACAGGAACAGAGAGGGTTGCGGGTGCCGACTGTGCAGTTTGTGTCAACATAAACCCTGTTCTGATTGCCGCCGCTTACAACTGGTTCTCGGGATTACCGTCGCACGGATCGAACACCGACATATGAACGCGGAATTAGAGCGGATCGTACGGACGGAACTCTGTGAGCTATCGCGCGATTCGGCCCGGCGATTGTCTGCTGACCGGTCCCTGCCAACGAGGTTCCGTGGATAGATGTATAGATAGTTACAGTATTTATACTACCTGGACTCACGTGGGTGGTCCTGACGCGGGGGGTCGAGGTTCGAGTCACCACCGGACCGGGCCGTCACCCCTCGGAGGCGCGGGTGAGAGTGACCGTTATCGAACGGCTATCTCCCTCGGTGTCGATCGTCATCTCCCCGTCGCTGCGTTCGGTCAGCCAGGTTGCCAGCCACAGTTCCACGCCCCGGCCGTGGGTGAGTCGTCCCTCTTGACCCGTCGTAAGTGCCGAGAGATCCGGATCCGGGATCGTGTGACCGACGTCGTCGAGGCGGAGAACGACCTCCTCGGCGACAGTCACCTCGACGTGGAGAG
>JAQCMX010000174.1 GCA_028274885.1 Haloarculaceae archaeon | reverse complement strand
AGTGTGACAACCACATCGCTGTGAGAGCCCGCGGGCAGGTACTCCGAGTGGCCGAGGAGAGTGCCGTTCGTGCCGTCCTCGTCGAACACCGCGACGAACCCGCCCTGGGAGAGCGAGACCGACTGGACGGTGATCGATTCGCCGGTGGTCGCGGGGTTGCTCTGCATCGAGATGGAGGCAACCGGTGAGGAAAGCAACAGGAAGGCAACGTAGGCAATCGTCAGCATGATCGCGGCGTGTTTCGCGCCGTCACGGAGCGATCCCTCGCCGAGTTGGCCGCCGATGAACCCGGCACAGACCGCCTGAATCAACGCGGCGTGGAAGAAAATCAGGGTGTAAGCGGCCTTGCTGACGTCGCCAAACCTGGTGAACGTGTCCGGCTGCGCACCGATCCGGCCGGCCGTGCTATCCTGGGCCCCCGGGACCGTGTCCGGGAGGCTCGGAACCAACACCTCGTTGACCGCAACGATAATTACAAGAAAGACAAAAAACGAGATATAGATGACGATCAGATACGTGAGCATCTGCTGGCGACGCTGACGGCGAAGTTGGACCTCCGAGCGGGCCTGTTCCGAGGCGACCCGCAACACCGGTGCCATCTCCCCACTTGCGCGCATTGCGTTGGTCAGCAGCGTCACGACCCGTGTGATTGCGGTCGTGCGGATACGCCGTCCGAACCGCACGAGCGCGTCGTCGATGGTCGAGCCGTACTCGACATCGCGCCAGACGCGCTCGACCTCCGGGGAAAGAACGCCCAGATCACTCCCCCGGACCCGGTCGAGGCCCTCGGCCAGAGACATACCGGCCTCATTGAGGCTCGCGAGTCGTTCGAGTAACTCCGGCGTCGCTGCCTCGACACGGTTGATGCGGCGCCTGTAGAGTTGTCGAACGATCGCATACGAGATCAGCACAAAAAGCACCGACTGGATGAGCAGGTCGTCAAGAACGCGGATCGAGACCCCGTCCGCGGCGAAGGCTGCCGGCGCGCGCACGGCAAACGCAAGCAGGGCGATTGGAACCGTCACCCACAGGATCTTCTGGGGGTTCCAGAGAAGGATGCGGTACGGGCTCCGGAGTGCCTCTTTGACCGTACGGACCCGGTCGTACAGCGCGAGCATCCGCCAGTTGTCCACTGCTCCACTGTAGGTGCGTCCACCGTCGGGCCGACCCGCCGCAGTTGCTGGCGTCGAACGGGTCGGTGTCCCCGCTGACATCCGGCCGAGTACGCCGCCTCCGCTCTGGTATGCGATCCCCAGGGCGTCCAGTTTCTGTGCCAGAAACAGACCGAAACCGGCATTGGCGAGCGGGATGACCGCGTAGATCAGCAACTGTAGGAAAAAAAGCGTGTCGGTCGTCGTCAGCCCGAACACGAGCAAAATCGTGATCAAAAAGAGCATCCCGGCGACGAAGATGGTAACGTACCCCTCCGCGAGCGCTCCGAGAGACTCGAGGACCTCATTCTGACGGTTCTTGGCCTCGTCGCGGAAACGCTCGTACTGCTCGCTGAGAAAGTCCGGGAGATCGCTCCCGCTTTGGAGGACACTCGTGAGGTTCTCGGAGAAGGTATTGAACTGTTCGCTCGGGGTCCGCCGGGACATGCGCCGCAGGGCTGTGATCATGTCCCGTCCGAACAGATCCATCTCGCGAACGGCGACCGAGAACTCGTTTGCCGTCTGACCGTACACCTTGCGGTGGTCGGTCAGCTTCCGGAGGATCTGTGGGAACTCCAGCCCCCCACGCGAGAGCGCAAACATGAACGCGGTCGTCCGGGTGAGTCCCTCGTTGATACCACGCCGTCGCACCTCGGCGTTACTCGCCGGAAGTCGCCACCGCATCACGTACGACAGGACGCCCGCGACCACGCCAATCGAGAGGCCGCCGATAAGAATGATGAGCCAGCGCGTCCGGGCTGCCAGTTGGAGTTTGAAATCGGACCGGATACCGAGCGGGGCCGTGATCGTCCGTGGCAGTCCGGCGAGCGCCTGGATGATCGGCTCGAGAACGAGCAACAGGCCGGCGATCAGATACGCCCCGGCGACTGAGCCAGCAACGAGCGCCAGCAACGCATAGAGAATCGTCCGGGTGGCGTAGGTGCGGTACGTCGTCTCGATGTAGGCCGCCTCGATGCGTCGCCGCCGGTCGCTGTTTTCGGAGACAAACCGATCGAACAGCACCCGGCTGGAGCTGTTCAGTGCGTGTTCGACCTGCCGGCTGCTTTTCCCACCGAACCAGACGAACAGAGCGAACACGACGACAACCAACGGGAGAAACCAGAGGAGATTCATCCTACGGGGCCACCCTTGGAGACCGTGGCGCGGGTCGGGGCGTGTCGGCGTCCGGGACCCTCTGGGCTGCGGGCAGACCCCCCTTTTTTTTCGGTCGTAATCGGGTCCGGGTCATTTGGGCACGCTCCACCTCAGGGTTCGACCGTGGCATTTCTGTCCTCGATGCGTGCCATCACCTCGTCGGGGTCGGCGTAGTACTTGTTGACCATGGCGGTAAAGCGCCGGTAGTCCGTGATGCGTTCGTTCTGGAGATACTCGAGGAACCGTTGGCGATCTCGCAACTCCTGGAGCAGTTCCGACTGACTCGAGCCACGGTCCTTGCGGATCTCCTCAAGCAGTGCGGAGTTGCTCTCTAAAAAGCTGTCCGCGTCGGGGTTCCACTCGTAGGCCGTCGAGTAGTCCAGCTCACCGGTTCGTTGATCGATCCCCTCGATCTCCGCGACCGTCTTGGCACGCCGAACCCGCTCGCCACCGGAGCGGCCGAGCACCTGAACCCAGAGCACGTCCAGGGAGGTGACCATCGGTCGAGGGACGTTGATAGGGTCGTTTTCCAGGCGGTTGATGACCGTCTGGACACTGTCTGCGTGCATCGTCGAGAACGTCGTGTGGCCGGTGTTCATCGCCTGGAACAGTGTAATAGCCTCCTCACCGCGGACCTCACCGACGAGGATGTACTCGGGGCGGTGGCGCAGCGCCGAGCGCAACAGATCGTACATCGTGATGTCCGAATCACCCATGCGCTCGCGGGTCACCGAGGAGAGCCAGTTGTCGTGATACAGCGACAGTTCGCGTGTATCCTCGATCGTCAGCACCTTGGCACGCGGTGGAATGAACATCGACATCGCGTTCATCGAGGTTGTCTTGCCAGCCGCCGTGCCGCCGGCGAATATGAGCGATTTGTTGCTCTCGATGGCCAGCCAGATGAACGCGAGTAGCCGGCGGCTGACAGTTCCGTACTCGAGCAGGTCGATCGGCGTGAACGGTTCGTCGGCGTATTTGCGGATCGTAAACGCCGAGCCCCTCGGCGTTACCTCCTCGCCGAGCGCGAGTTCGATGCGCGAGCCGTCGGGCAGGGTCGTCGAGACGACGGGATCAGAGACCGAGACGTGTCGACCCGAGCGCTGTGCGAGTTGGATGACGAAGTTCGCCAGATCATCCGGCTTGTAGCTGACACTCGTTTCGATGTCAGTGTACTCGTCGTGGTAGACAAACACCGGCAGGTTCGGGCCGTCACAGGAGATGTCTTCGATGTGTGGATCGTGCATCAGCGGATCCAGTCTGCCATAGCCCTGGAACGACCGGTAGAGGTAGTAAAACAGCCGGTAGAACGTCTCTTCAGCGATGTCGACGCCGTACTCCTCGAGACGCGACCTGAGCTCCGAACGGAGGGCGTCCTCCGGATCGTCGGCGACATCCTCGCGGTACAGCAGGGGACCGCGGATGTCCTCGAACAGTCGTTCAAGTAATTCGTTTTCGAACTCGGTGAGTTGTGGTTCCACCACGTGGTATAACTGTTCTGCTTCCTCGGGATCGTAGTTGATCGAGATAAACGCAAACGGGGTGTTCACCCAGTAACGGTCGACCTCCTCGTACCCGTCGAGTCCGTCGAACGTGACAAGTCGGTCGTGGCGCCGGGGATCGTAATCCGTCAGGGTGAGTGTGGAACCGGTCAGGGCCCGGGCAGTCCGGGACAGCCACCGGCGGATGCCGGTAGACCCGACTGCAGCCCTGGCGCGTGCGACCGGTGTGTCACTGGAGTCTTCCTTGGCCATCGTTGCAAAGCGACCGGACGGACAGTCGCTGTGTTACTTAACTGTAGCGCAGCCACGTATTTAAACTGCAGCCGCATATTGACCGCATATAGACACAGATACATAACGATGCGGTAACGAACAGAGCCACGGCGCCACCGGTTTGGGCGGTAACAGATATATTAGGGTCGTAGGACAGGAGAAAACATCCGGCGTTGGCCGGAGGTGAACGGACAGAAGGGCGTTACGTTAATTGGTACTCGTCCCCAAAAGAACGTATTGGATGAGGCGAGACCACTTTACCATCACCGCCAAGGAGGAACCTGGGGAAGCACCGCGTCTGATTATCAGCTACGACGGACCGACCGAACCGTTCGAACGGTCCCTAACAGACGACACGGCGGATCCGTACCGGGGGGATGTTATCGACGCGGCGTTCCGGTTGCGCGAACCGTTTGATGCCGAGGGTGCAACAGGTGCGTTCAGTCTCACACACCGAATCACCGGTGAGTTCCTTCTCGAAGCCAACGCCGACGCCGATGACATCTCCTCGCTCGTCCGTGGCGCCACCGAGCGCGGGGACGAGGAGACAAGTTATCGGATCCACATCAAGCGCAACGACCCTGTCGAGTACGAGATGAACAGCCTGCTGGTCTACGACGAGGAGGGGAATCTGCTCCGACAGCACAGTCTCATCCCCAGCGGCGTCGAACTGTAACCGGCGGCTCATTCTGGCGGCGGTCGACGACGGGTTCGCACGTGGCTGGCGTCCCCTCGGGACCGGCGACGATCGATCCCGATAACCACGACGGGGGCTCGACAGTTTCGGTAGTACTAAACTGCCCTCGGGAGAACTACGCGGCGAGACACAGATGAAACTTCACGAGTACCAGGCGAAGGATCTCTTCGCGGATGCGGGGATCCCGACGCCGGATGCAGAGCTAGCTGAGACCGTCGGGGAAGCGGTTGCGGCAGCCGACTCGATCGGGTATCCGGTCGCGATCAAGGCGCAGGTACAGGTGGGCGGCCGCGGCAAGGCTGGCGGGATCAAACTCGTCGAGAACGCGACGGCGGCCCGCGGGGCTGCCGAGTCGATCCTCGACATGGATCTCAAAGGCTACCAGGTCGACCGCGTGCTGGTCGAAGAGGCGGTCGATTTCGTCAACGAACTCTACCTGGGCGTCACGATGGACCGGGGCGAAGGCAAGCCCGTCGCTATGGTTTCGACGCGCGGTGGCGTCAACATCGAGGAGGTCGCAGAGAAGGATCCGGAGGCCATCGCACGCGAACACGTCGATCCAGCCTTCGGGATGCACAGTTTCCAGGCGCGCAAAGCCGTCTACGGTGCGGGCGTCGAGCAGGACGTCGCGGGCGACGTTGCATCGTTGCTCTCCACGCTGTACGATCTCTGGGCGGAACGGGACGGTAGCGACGCCGAGATCAATCCGCTGATGATCACAGCCGACGACGAGGTGATAGCCGCGGACGCGGTGATGAACATCGACGGCGACGCGCTGTTCCGCCAGCCGGATCTCGCCGGGATGGAACAGGAGGCCGCCAAGGACGACTTAGAAGCCAAGGCAAACGAGTATGGCTTCGACTACGTCCGGCTGTCGGGCAACGTCGGTATCATCGGCAACGGGGCAGGACTGGTGATGACGACGCTCGACCTCGTCGACTACTACGGCGGCGAGCCGGCAAACTTCCTCGACATTGGCGGCGGCGCAAAGGCGGATCGGGTGGCCAACGCGCTGGATATGGTCTTTTCCGACGAAAACGTCGATGCTGTCGTGTTTAATATCTTCGGTGGCATCACCCGCGGCGACGAGGTTGCAGACGGAATCAACACCGCACTCGAACAGTTCGACACCATCCCAAAGCCAGTTATCGTTCGGCTCGCTGGGACGAAAGCCGAGGAGGGGATGGAGATTCTCAACACCGA
>JAQCMX010000172.1 GCA_028274885.1 Haloarculaceae archaeon | reverse complement strand
CCTGCCTGCTCGTACTGGTGGTCGGGGAGCACGTTGAGACTGGAATCCAGATACTCGTCTTCGAGCCCGTACATCCGGAGGTGAAAGTCATCGAGTGTGGTGAACCGACACACGAGTCTGTCGAGTTCTGCCATCGTCGTCTCGGGTCTGACGACGATATCGTACCACTCGTCTCGCGCTCTGCCCTTCTGTTTCCAGCGGAGCCGATACCCGACAGTGCCAATCCGCCCGGATACGCCGTCGGCAGCCCGCTCCTGTTCGTCTGACAGTGCGTCGCGTGTGTTCGACCAGCAATACGAGCAGATTTCGTCCGGTGCCTCGCCCTCGAACCCGCCTTTGTCGATCTCGTTCTGGGCGACGAACTCCGAGAACGGGACGCGTCGGTATCGCGGATGCCGGCTGCTTCTACTGCACATCTTCTCACCCGGAGCACTGGGGCCAAGCGAGAAGCGATTGTCGTCTTCCGACGTACTCGCGTCCATATCGACGATATGCGCCACTGTCCCACTTCCAATCTCGATCACGAATCGGTCTGTTGGCTCACTCATCGTATCGCTCTTCGAGATTGTCGAGTTCGCGCCAGAACTGCTCGTTGTTGAGTGCTGGATCTGTCGACGCTCGTGCTTCCAGCACGCCCGCGTACGTGTCGAACTCCTCGGGAGTCGGATCGATCGCCAGGACACAGTCGGCGTAGCCATCGATTGCGGTCTGGATGGTCCGCGCGAAGTGATCGTACGGTCCCTCGACCCAGCTGTACTTCTCGTCGACTTCCTCGAATATCGCCCGGTAGACGGTCGCGGCGGCCAGATATCGACCCCGATCACGGTACTGCTCGGCGATGTCGAAAAATCGGGAGAGGTCGATGGCCTCGAACACGGCCGGGTCGGCGTGTTGCTCGAACAGTTGCGCGATTTCTTCGCGGTACTCCTCGACCGATTTGTGGCCGTCGCCAAAGCGTGCGAGAAACTGCTCGCGCAGCTCCGCGTGTTCGGCAAGTGCGTCACGAACGAACCCACGCAGCTCGTCGGCAGACACATCTTCGAGAACCGTCTCGACGGCCTCACTTTCGTCCTGCGGGGGGTTCGCAGCGATGTCAAGCAGAACCGCGACGACGTGCTTGCAGTCGCCACCACCGTCGTAGGGACAGGTACACCGCGTGTCAATTCCCCGCCCGCTGAAATCGACAGTTACGTCGTACAGATTCGAGCCGCTGACCGCCGCGGTAACGAGGTCGTCGAACCGGTCGAGGCGCTGAATCAGTCCCTTGTCGCGGTAGTTCTCGCCGCGCTCGAACACGGCGTCAGTGCTCCGATTGTGGATCGTCTCTCTGTCGACATTCATGTATTGCCGTTCAACGTGGGAGCTAATCTGATTTTGGTGTCCCGTCGCCGGCCTGTCGGCTTGGATCGGCCAGTGCCATCGTGAGCGTCGCCGCGAGGCGCTTGTCCAGCGGTTCGTTTGCTCGGCCACAGTGTGGTGACTGGATACACGCCGGACAGCCGTCCGAACACCCGCAATCGGCGAGCAGTTCCCACGTGTGTTGGAACAGCTCCTCGATGTGGTCGTATCCATTACGAGCGAGTCCGAGACCACCGCGGTAGCCGTCGTAGATGAACAGCGCACTTGTCTCTGCCTGCGGATGGTCCGTCGTCGAGACGCTCCCGATATCCCGACGGTCACAGAGGATAACGAGCGGAAACGTGGCGACGAGGGCGTGCTGGACGGCGTGGAGTCCGCCCTCGAACGAGCCGGACATCGTCTGCATCAGTTGTTCGAGCCCCGGCGGAAGTGCCACGTACAACGCCTGCGTTGACAGTGTCGTCTCGGGCAGGTCGAGTGACTCCTCGCTCAGGATCTCGCCTGTTCGGTGGTCACGCCGCTGGAATCCGGTAACCTGCTTGCGCCGAGTCACGTCCGCGAAGTGGACCGTAACGTCGTCGCGCGTCGCCAGTGGTTTGGTGGCAACGTCTTCCTCGATGATCATCGACTCCTCGTACTGAACGCGGGTCTGGTGGTCACCCTCCGTCGGCGCGAGCCACGCCACGTCGCGGTCCAGGTCGAGTGACTGGACTTGGTAGTTCTGGCCCTGATGATGGTAGATCGCACCCGGGTGAACGTCCCGAAGCGCAGCGTCGAGCGGGAGTTCCCCGAGTCCGTCGGACTGACGGCCTCGAACCCGAAGGCCGACAGTGCGTTCGGTGATCGTTCGGAGCCCCTTGTCGTAGGGATTCACCGCTCGTCCGCTGGCGGTTCGTTGCCATTCGATGCCATCGGCTGTTTGCCGTCGGGACAGTTCGCCCTCCTCGGTGAGACCACTGACGATGTCGGGGAACGTCGGGCCGAAATACCGTTCGTCGGCGGTTCGAAGCGGCTGTTCGGCGGCCGCAGCGTGAGCGTGCAGTTGGAGGAGGTGCGGATTCGATGGGTTGGCGACGGCACGCTCGGGTGTCTGCTCGAACAGTTCCTGCGGGTGCTTGATCACGTACTGATCAAGTTGGTCCTCGCTGGCGACGAGCACGACGAGACTCGGTTCCGTCCCCCGGCCAGCGCGGCCGGCTCGCTGGAATGTCGACATCTGCGTCCCGGGATACCCATCCAGTAGTACGGCATCGAGACTTCCGATGTCGACGCCCAGTTCCAGTGCGCTCGTACTCCAGACGCCGGCACACTCGTCCGTGTGCAGTGCTGTCTCGATTGCCGCTCGGCGGTCGTCACGCAATCCAGCGTGGTAGGCTGTGATGTTCTCGGCAAGATTGCTCTCGCCGCGCTCTGTGAGTGTGTCGCTGCTGATGGTGGCGTAGCGTTCGGCCGTCTGTCTGGCGCGCGTAAACGCCACTGTCTGGTATCCCCGCTGGACGAGGTCGACGAACAGTCGCATGGTTTCGCCGTGGTGGGAGCGGCGTTTTCCTGCACCAGCTGGTGCATCGCCTTCGCCGTATTTCGGTGGTTGCCAGAACAGCCAGTGTGTCGGCCCGGTTTCGCTGGTGTCTTTATCGACGAGGACGAACGAGTCGGTTGGCTGCCCGGTAATCGTCGCTGCGTGTTCCCGTGGGTTTCCGATTGTCGCCGAACAACACACGAACTGCGGGTCGGCACCGAGACGGTCACACATTCGGGCTAACCGGCGGCAGACCAGACCGACATGACTGCCGAAGACACCGCGGTACTCGTGCACCTCGTCGACGACGACGAGTTCCAGTGACTCGAAGAAGTCTCGCCAGATGTCGGTTGCGTGGCTGAGCAGTCCACAGTGGAGCATATCCGGCGTCGTCAGAACCATGGACGGTTCGTCGTCACGGGCCTGTTGGCGTTCGTCCGAAGCAAGTGCCCCGGTATACTGGGTCACGGAAACGTCGTCAAACGGCACAGCAAAATCAGAGAGTGTCGCCTCCTGATCGGTGATCAACGCGACCTGTGGCCCGATATACAGCATCCGACCGTCGTGGTTACGTGCGCGTTCGAGCGCAGGAATCGTGTACGTCAGGCTCTTGCCGCTGGCTGTCGGCGTGGCCAGCACGACGTTCTGGCCGGTCCGAACTGCTTCGATGGCGTTGGTCTGGTGTGCGTAGAGTTCGTCGATGCCCCGGTCGCCAAGCAGGTCCGTGACCTTTGTGTTCATCGTACAGGATTGGGTGACAGCTCTACGTGCGGGTACCTCCCGCTGGAACTGTATCTGGTCGTGGTAGTAGTCCCGGTCTTGCACCCACTCGACGAACTCGTCCACTGTGGGAAGATAGGGACGGGACCCCATATATGGATACGGCTCTTCCGATCTGGCCAGTGAGTTCACCGGTCACCTGACACTTTTATTCGATGGTGGCATAGCGGTATCCATGCCGTTCAGCGTCAGTTGGCACACGTTGCTCGACGAACTCGACGACCTGTCTGACGGTGCGGAACTCATCACACCGCTCTCTCACGACCGGTTCCAGATCACAGACGTGCAGGAACACCGTGTCGTCATCAGGTTCACCGAGACGGGGGACACGCGGCCGCTACAGCGCGATCAGTTTGAGACGCTCTATCGTCGGATACAGGAAGCAAATAATGAATTCGATCTTGACCGCCTGCCGCCAGACGCAGATCCGTATCCCGCCGTGGTGAGCCTCCACCCCCGGTTCGAGATCGACGAACAGCGAGGGATCATCACGGAACAAGACGGCGAGACCGCCACGCAACTGGTGAGTGACGACGCAGAGACGGACAACACGGAGCGCGTCGAACCCGATGGACTCGATGTCTACTCCGACGCGTTGCTGCTCATCGACGCACTCGAACGCCACCAGGTGTCCGACCTCATAGAGCTAGAGACGAACGCGCTGGTAAATCTCTACACGCTGTGTTCGGATGTCCAGCGGAACGCAAACGAGTTCAGGCGGAATATCGCGGATGTGTTGCTCGACCGGCTGCATCACGACCAGCCGGTCCACGGTCAGTACGGGTCCGTCCAGCGAACCGCTCGCCGCAACCGCTCGCTCAAGGACGACGAACTCGTGTTGAATGCCTTCGAGGCTGCCGGGATCGAGCGCAAACGACTGACGACCGTCGACGCGAACAAGGTCGACGAGGCGCTCGACGTAACAGAGCT
>JAQCMX010000170.1 GCA_028274885.1 Haloarculaceae archaeon | reverse complement strand
TGCTTCCTCGGTTTCGGCGTTGACGAAGACGTTTCGCGTCACCGCGGTGAAATCTGTCGGCACCACCTTCAGGTGCCACCAGAGGTCACCGTCGACGGTGACCGGGACCGGCTCTGTCACGACGAAGTTAGACCCCCAGTCGGTCTGTGTATCCTCCGAGCGTGCGATGCCGATTGCGCGCTCGGGCCCGGTGAAAGTTTCCTCCGCCCTCGTTTCGAAAACGCGAAACGCCCCCGTTTCAGCGTCGGTGAACCACACCTCATCGAGACCGCGGGAGTCCGCACCGAATGGTTCCATCGCCGTCACGTAGTTCAGCCGTTCACCCTTGAGGTCGATGACGAACGGCTGCTCGTTTTCGGCGTTGTCTGGCAGTCCTGCCACCTGGACCTCGTTTTCGTGGGCGCCGACGACCGGGAACTGATTGATGATCCCCTCCCGGTAGTTCAGTGACTCCATTTTGTCGCTGGTGAGTGTTAGCGGATAGAGGCGCTGTCCGTCGAGGATCTCGTTTTGCTGTGCCTGTTCGGGGCTGAGATGCTCTACGGTCCCGTTGGGGTAGAGAAGCGCCCCGCCTTCCCAGGTCGGTGTGGTGTGGGGCAGCGGTGTCAGGTGCCACTCGTGGCCCGTCTTCGGGTAGTACATGTAGGGCTTGTCGTCGTGGCTAAACTCGACTGCGTCGTCGTTGTACTGCGCCCAGTAATCGGTTTTTTTGAGTTTCCAGTCCGAAGACCGATGGAGCAACATTCCCTCCCCGACGGCGAAGTCTTCCTCCACCGCCACCCGCTCTCTGTTGTCGGTTCTGGTCATCTCTGTAATGAAGACCCCGCGCTGGTTCTCGACAGCCTGGTTGCGAAACCCTTCTGGCTGTATCGGATACGACCACGCGAGTGATCCATCCTCCGTGCGGGCGATGTCACTCGTTCCGAGACGGTGTTGCCGGTAGGAGACCGACCCGCGCGTCGTCACGTCGGCCACCTCGCGGGGGACGACGCGGGGGTTTTCCTGGTTTATCTGTGGAAATTCGTCGATCTGTTCTGCCTCGGACATCGTCTGTTCGGCGAGCGTCCGCTGTTCGAGCATTCCGGCCGGAATACTGTACAGTATCGACACCACAAACAGGATCACAAGCACCGTCCCGAACACCCGGAACTTGTTGTAGCGTGATCCCGAGCGGTCGAACGGGATCTCCTCGTCCAGTTCCTCGTCGTCGAAAAACCGCGATGACGTCTCCTCGCGGCGCATCCGTCGCGGCGGGATATACCACATGGCAAGCGCGGTCAGTATCCCACCGCCACCCAGTATCAGAAGCGTCGGGGAGTACACGATTCCATAGAACAGACCGTGCCAGAGCGGCCGCGTGAAATAGAGAACTGCTACCACGACCGCGACGACGGCTGTCCGTTTTCCGAGGTGTCCGAGCAGGGCTCGCCGGTCTCCGGAACCCTCCTGTGAAAGGATCTTTTCAGGGTCGTCTACCATTGATCACCGTTGTGTCTGCTACTATCTATATTACCTGGTCACAAATCTATCGACACGACGACTCAACGCCGGGTCGAACCCGGACTCGAAACGACACACATGCGCGACCACGGATACACCGATGCTTCCCGGGATCTGCCCCGAGACACACAGGCCCTGACTGGACTCGACCGCAACAGTCTCCAATGACCACTGGCCAGCAACCTCAGAGTTCGGTGTTGGAAAATCGTTCGGCGACCTCGCGATAGAGTCGTTCACACCGTTTTAGAACCGACAGCGAGACACTTTCGTTGGCCGTGTGTGCCTCGCCTGGTTCCGACGCCCCACAGACGACACACGTGGTCCCGGCCTCGGCAAGCCAGCCGGCGTCGGTCGCGTGGGGTTTGACCACCTGTGCCGGACTCCCTGACTGTGCCGCGTCGGCGGCCTCGCCGACCAGTCGCCCAAAGGCTGGCTCCTCACACGCCATCGGCGGGAGGTCCTGATCGATCCCCCACGCGACGCCCGGCAGCTCTTCGACAGGTTCGAGTAGCGCCCGCTCGCCGGGCACGGTCCGCTCGTCGAGGGTGACGGTACACCCCTCGGGGACCACGTTCCAGGCCGACCCACCCTCGATTTCGGTCACCACGATCGATCCCGTCACCCGGTTGCCCAGTACCGCCGTCTCTGGGGCTTCGAGTTCTCGGATCCGGCCGATCGCGTCCGACGCGCGGTAGATCGCGTTCTCGCCGGCCTCGGGTTCGCTCGCGTGTGCGGCCTGACCGTCGATATATAGGGTGCTTCCCCGTCGTCCCTTGTGTGTAACAGCCACGTCGGTCACGTCCGACCCGGAGTAGTTCGTTGACCCCTCGCCCACGACCGCGTAGTCGGGAACGAACCCATCCTCGATCGCACCGCGGACCCCCACGCCGCCGGACTCCTCGCCCACGTAGGAGACAAATATTAGTTCGCCCTCGGTGCCGAGGGCGGCCTCGCGGAAGGCAAGCATCGCAGCCGCCAGGGAGCCTTTCATATCCGCACTGCCCCGTCCGTAGAGGCGGCCGTCGCGTTCCTCGACAAGGTATGTTCCGTCCGGATCGACCTGTGACTCGTCGGGCGGGACCACGTCGTGGTGGCCCACGAATGCGAGTGACTCCTGTCCCTCCCCGCGCCGGGCGATGACGTTGCCGTGCTCGTCGCGCTCGACGCTTGCTCGCGTGTGGTGTCTGAGCCAGTCTTCGATGCGGTCACCAGCAGCCGTCTCGTCCGCGTGGCTCGCAGTCGCGGTTAGCTCCCGTGTGAGCTCTGTAACCTCTGACATACCCGGAGGGTCAGTTCGAGCGAACAAAATATCGTCGCCACAGACCACGCCCTCTCGACACAGGAGGTGTCGCTGACGAGGACGTGTTCCCCGCCGGCCTCGCGGAGCTGGGTCCCAGGGTTCGAACCGACATCCGACAGAAAGAGTCAATTAACAGCCCTCGGTAGATCAGCGTATGCCATCTGATACCGTCTCGACAATCCACAAGATAGGCGTCTCCAGATAAAAAAACGCACGATCCGAGCCCGACGGTGAGATCAAGCAGTGCGGCCCAATCACGATTGCGTCGTTGGGGGGAGCCCACATCCGATGCTCAACATCGCGTTTGTCTTCGAACCACCGCCAGCCGACGACCTGCAGGCGGCCGTCGAATGGATTGCGGCCAGCGATGTCCCGTTCTGGCTGCACGTGGCCGACCCCGCGCTCTCACGTGTGGCGGACCTCGCTGCTGATCTCGGCCTCACGAGGAGTGACGCGTCTTTCGCCGGGATGGTCCGCCCGTCGCTCGGTGATCTACCCCGCGACGGGTCAGACGCTGCTATCGCCCCGGTCACCATCATCGACGGCGCCCTGGCGTTCAATACGGTTTTTGATACCGTCTTCGATATCCAGCGGGCGGATGACTCACACCTGTTGTCGGGTGGTGCTGATGCTGCAGCCCGCTCCCATCCCTACGTCGGGCGGATGGACGGGCAGGTCGTTGCGACCGGGGCCGTGTATCGGGTTGGTGATAACGCAAATGTGCCCGGAGTGGCCATATTAAAGCGGTACAGAGGGCAGGGCATCGGAACGGGAATGTGCGGGACAGTTCTCCGTGACGCCCGAGAGAACGGGTGCCGGATGGCTACCCTGGAGTCGCCACCGGTGACCGTCCCGTTCTACGAATCTCTCGGGTTCGAGACAGCCGTGACATACCACATCTTCACAGCGGAGTAACGTTCTCCGGAGATTCCGGCGGGATTCCCGGCCCTAATCCTGATCGGTACCGGGACTCGGGTCGTGTGTCCCAAATCCCCCGTCGGCAGCTGCCGAGGGGTGCGTTTGGTTAGCCATTCCACTGTCGGTCCGCGTTTCGAAATCCGACACCTGATCGTGGAGGTCCTCGGCCAGCGCCGAGAGTTCTTGGACGTTTTCGGACGCTTCCGAGAGCGACGCGGTCTGCTCTTCGGTTGCGGCCGAGACGTTGCTCGCCTCCGCCGCGGTTTGCTGGCTGAGACTGGAGACCTCGTCGACCATCGAGACGACCTCCTCGGAGGAGGCCGCCTGGTCGTCGGTGGCGTCACTGATCTCTCTGATACCGCTCTCGGCTTGCTGGACGGCGTCTGCAATCTCGTCGAACATCTCGATTGCGTCCTCGATTGTCTCCGATCCGCGTTCGACCCGCTCGCTCATCTGTTGCATACCCTCGACCGTGTCGCTCGTGGTCGTCTGGACCGTCTCGATGCGGTTCTCGATATCGGCGGTGGCCTGTGCAGCCTCCTCGGCGAGTGATTTGATCTCGCTGGCAACGACTCCGAATCCCTCACCTGCTTCGCCGGCACGCGCCGCCTCGATCGAGGCATTCAGCGCCAGCATGTTCGTCTGTTCGGCGATTTCCGTGATCATCTCGACGATTTCGCCGATCTGAGCCATCTGTTCGTCCAGGGTTTCGACCTGTGCACCCGCCTCGGCGGCCTGCGTTTCGATCGATTCGATCTCCTCGGTTGCTTCCGCGGCGTAGTCCCGCCCTTCGTCGCTTCGTTTGACCGCAGTGCCCGCGGTCGCGGCCACCTCCTCGGCCGAGGAGGCGATCTCCTCGACTGTTGCCGACATGTCGTTCATCTCGTTGGCCACCTCCTGGAGGTTGTCGCTCTGGGTGTCGGTTCCTCGCGAGATCTCCTCGACGGACTGGGCGACCTGCTCGCTCGCCTGCTCGATCTCCTCGGTACTCTGTGCGGTCTCCCCGCTGGACGTGGCGACGCGGTCTGCGATGGTCTGGACGTTCTCGATGCTGTCTCCCAGCCGCTCGATGCCGCCCTCCAGGTCGGTTAGTACAGCGCCGTAGGTGCCAGGATAGTCGGTGTCGATCTCCTGTGCGAGCTGTCCGCGTTTCAGGTCCTCGCTCGCGGTCGATATCTGTCCGAAACTCTCGGAAAGCTGGGTCATTCCGGTCGACAGGTCGTCCAGTACGGCGCCGTACTGTCCCGGTCGGTCGGTGTCGATGTCTCCACTGAGGTCACCTTTCTCGAGATCGGCGCTTACGCGCTTGATTTCGTCGAAGCTCGCAGCGAGCTGGTCAGCACCCGCATCGAGATTTGTCACGGCCTCACCGTATTGACCCGGATACTCAGTATCAATATCCCAGTCCAGGTCCCCACGGTTTAGATTCTGACTCGCGGTGCCGACCTGTGAGAACACACCCTGAAGATTCTTCTGCATGTCGGCAAACGAGTCGATCATCCGCCCGAGTTCGTCGTCTTCGACGTGTGGTTCGAGATCGTCATCAAGATCACCGTTGCTCATCGCGCGCGCAGACTCGGAGAGTTGCGTAATGGGTGGGATGATACGCCCAGCGACGAACAGACCGATCGCAATTGCGGCGACAAATGCCCCGATAGTCAGCCCGAGGATTGCCAGCTGTACAGTTTGTGTCGTGCTATCGGCGCTCGCAACTGCCGCTTCCTTGTCCCCAACAGCTACCTCTTCGAGCGTATGCGCAGACTCTCGCATATCCGCTATGAGCGGCTCGAGTTCGTCCATATTTGCCCGCGCCCGGTCTATCTCACCGGCCTGGGTCGCCTCAAATATCTCCTGTGCAACGACTGTATAGTCCTCGTGACGTGTCCGAAGCGTCTCAATGGCTTGCTGTTGTTCGTCGTTTAGATCCGTCTGTTCCAATTTCTCGATCCACTCGTTGTAATTTGTCTGGGCCTCGTCGAACGCAGCTTGAGCACCCGCTTCCCCAAGAAGGGCTTCCTGCACAGCGATCTGCTGTTCCTCGACGGCGACTAGTGTCTCCATCGAAGCGTCGATCTTGTCTGCGTCCTCGGAAATGACGTGACTCTCCGAGTCGACGGTGCTGACAGCCTGATACCCGACGAGCCCGGTCACGCCGACCAGCAGCGCAACCAGGACGAACGCGATGATGAGTTTCGGGCGGAGGTCAAACCTGTCGAGCGTGATCCAGTCCAACATCTACTGATCACCGTCGTGAACAAAGCTCCCGTATCGTTGCCACGCTAGGACTGAACGTTCGGTCCCGATTCCACAGTAGCCATGATCGGTCTGATCTGCCATACGATTCCATCTCTAAGCGATCAGTATCAATCAGATAGTGAATAATTCATTTGCGGGAATCGCACGGAGGGTTGTTTATTCAACCCTCACACTTCAGTATCGATAATCGCGTTCTCTTGGAAAACAGCCCCGAGGATTTTCCGAGTTCCAGCCTGAAGATGCTTGTATACGGCTGTATTTGAAATGTCGAAATCCGCCGCCAGATCCTCGCCACTGATCTCCTTGGGGGTTTCATAATAACCACCGTGGAACGCAGCACGCAGAATTTCGTACTGGCGCTCGGTTAGAATGTCTTCGATCTGGCCTGCGTTTAGGATGTCGGGATCGGTTCTCTGTCGCTGTGCCACCGGGGAGATTTCCCGATATTCGGTGATTAGCGCGTCGAGAACCGGGCGTTTGGAGGTGTTCGCGGGTATCTCGACACGGAACCTCGTCCCGGTGCTGTCCGAGACTGCATCGCGGAGACGTGCTCCGTGTTTGCCGACAATCGAGGCCAGAAACGGTTTCGTGACGGTCACACTGAATTGACGGTCCCTGGTATCCCCCATCCGCCCGACGCCACTAATACTGCTGACTGACTGGGCCTGCTCGAGGACCGTCTCCGGGTCGCCCTCGACGACCGTAACAAACACCCGTATCTCTGTGTCAGTGAGTTCCGCGACTGAATCGAACCGTATCCGTGCGTCTGTCGCGACGGCGAGTTGGTGGAACGGATACGCCGAATCCGCGAGTTCGAATTCGAGTATCGTGTACTCCTCGGTGGAGGCCTGATAACGACTCTCCAGTGTTGCTGTGTAGCTGACCAACAACGCGGCGACATTCGTGACCAGGTCGGCATAGGCCTGGTCGAACGCATCCTCCCTGGCGGAGTAGGCGCTCAAAACACCATAGAGGACACCGTTGTAGACCAGTGGGACGCTGAGGACAGACTGGAATCCGGCAGTCAGGGCTCTCTTGGCCCAGGAACCGGTCCTGACCTGTGACCTGATGTCCTGGATCGAACAGGTATCGTGCTCAGCCGCTGCGCGTTGTGCGGGGAGCAACTCGTCACTGCTGTCGAACTCGATCGCGTTGAGATAGCCATCCTCCTGGCCTGCCCACGACGTGGGACGGAGGTCCGTTTCGACACCCTGTGGGCGGCCGATCCAGGTGAAATCGATGCCTTCGGTCCCTGCCAGTTTTTCACACACGCTCTCGTAGAGCGACTCCTGACTTTCGCTTTCCGCGAGATTACCGTGTAGTTCCTGGATGGTGTCGACCAGTTCTGTCAGTTCCTCGACTGTATCCTCTCTGGCCGCGAGTTGTGCAGTGACGTCTGCGTGGGTTTTGGCGGTATGCAGGCGCTGAAACGCGGACTCCGCGTTTGCTGCGACGATTTCGATCAGTTCCAGATCACCCTCTGCAATCGTCTCCCGCTCCCCGGTACACACCACGATCACACCAAACTCACCGATCGGGAGCGCCAGTCCGTAATTGATCGATGGGTCTATTTCCTCGAGGGTATCGCCAGACTGGTCACCTGCAATCCGATTGGCTTCGTTCTGTTCGTAGGCCTTCCAGATTGGATTTGGTCCCGGCTGAACCGGGCCGAAACTGCCCGACTCCCCGGAAAGCATCGAGGAGCGGCCAGCAGGTTCCAGACAGCCTGCCTCCTCGTCGAATCTCTTGACGCTGACGTATGGGAATTCGAACGCACCCGCGATGAAATCGACGAGAAAATCAGCAATCTCCGAGACGTCGCCCGGGGGATAAAGTTCGCGTGTCGCGGTATGCAGTTCGCGGAGGACACGCTCGCGTTTCTCGAGTCGTTTTTGATTGTGTTTCTGTTCACTGACGTCCTGCTGGAACCCGACGTAGTCGATCAGTTCTCCCGTATCGTCGTGCACAGGCGCGACGGTGACCCTGTTCCAGAACTCGGTTCCATCCTTCCGGTAGTTCAGGAGTTCGACCGACGTCGGTTCCCCGTTCTCGATGCCAGTTCGCAACTGTTCGACCTGTTCTGGCTGCGTTCGTTCTCCCTGGAGGAACCGACAGTTCCGCCCGAGGACTTCCTCGCGCTGGTACCCGGTGACACGGGTGAAATGGTCGTTGACGTAGTCCAGTTCGAGCCCCGAGGAGACATCCGCGAGCGTGATACCGAGTGGCGCCTCCTCGATTGCTTGGGTCCTGCGCCGTAACTCCTGCTCGCGCTCTTTCCGTTCGGTCACATCGTGGAAGTAGACCGAAACGCCACTCTCCGAGGGGTACACCGTCACGTCGAACCAATCGTCACCCGGTGAGTGAAACTCCACATTCTGCGTGGTCTGGGTGTCCATCGCGGCGCGGAGGCTGTCCCACGTCTCGTCGCTTTCGTCCATATCTGGGTACATGTCCCACAGCCTCTCTCCGAGCAGTTCGTCTTCTGACCTCTGGAGGAGTGTTTCAGCACGGTCATTGACGTGGGTAACTCGAAACGTCTCGTCGAGTGCCAAGAACGCGTCCGATATCCGGCTGAACATCTCCGACAGTTCGGCTTCCAGTTTCCGCTGTTCGGTGATGTCCTGTATGTACCCCCGCACCACGTTACCAGCCCCACCGGTTTCCACTCGCTCCCCGCGGGCAGTAAGCCGTCGCTGTCCGCCATCGGGGGTGGTGAGTCGGAGCTCGATCTTGTATGGCTCGCCCGTTTCGAGACACGTATCGAGTCGGTCGGCGAGCAGATCTCTGTCCTCGGGATGGATGGCGTCGAGCGCGTCGTCGAGTGTGAGGTCTGCGTCCGGATCGAGCCCGTAGAGACGGCGTGTCCCGTCGGTTATCATGAGCTGTTCGGTCTTCGAATCGTACTCCCACGCACCGGCGTCGGCCAACGCCTCCATGTTCGCCAGGAGGTCGTGAGTCTGTGCCAGTTCCCGCTGGCGTTCATGACGATCGGTGATATCCTGCGCTGACCCGCGGAGTTTCGTCACGTCCCCGTTCTCGATGACAGGGGTAATTGTCATGTCCAGGAGACGTTCGTCGCCGTCGTCTGGCTGGTATCGCCAGGTTCCCTGTACCGTCTCGCCGTCCGTGACTGCCCGCTCGACACTGCGCCGGATGTCATCTCGATCGGCAGGGTGGTACAGCGAAACTGCTTCGTCGAGACCGGGTTCCGCGACAGCAGGGTCACCGAGGAGTCGGCGGCCACCATCAGTCAGCAGGAAGCTCCCGCTCTCGATGTCCACCTCGAACCCCCCAGTGCCACCGACACGTTCGGTCAGGCGCGTTAACTCCTCCTGTCTGTCGGCCCGTTCGGCCTCGCGTCGTGCCCGGACGGCGTTTTGAATCCGGTTTACAAGGAGTTCGTACTGTTCAGAACCGGAGCCTTTCTGAAGATAGTCGGTGACATCCCCGGCAACGGCCTCGCTTACGACCTCTTCGCTGCCCTTGCCGGTAAAGAGAATAAAGGGGAGGTCGGGGTGCTCCGTTCTGACTGTCTGCAGGAATTCCAGGCCGTCCATGCCGGGCATGTTGTAATCCGAGACGACACAATCGGGCAGGCGATCGCTGATGATCTCCAGCCCCTCCTCGGCGCTGGCCGCCGTCTCGATACTGAACTGGTCGTTCCCCCGTTCGAGAAACCTCGCTGTCAGATCCGCAAACGAGGACTCGTCGTCGACGTGGAGGACCTGAATGTTTTCGCCACCCATGACATACCAGGTTTGGTGACAATATTTCAAGTAGCTTATGGCCGGCAGCAGGGGAAGGTTCCCGGTTGTACTGCTCGTTGCGGAGTCACTCTCGGCGGAGTGCCTCGATCGGGTCGACCCTCGCGCCCCGCCAGGCCGGGTACAGCCCCGCGAGCACGCCGACCAGCACGCCGACGAAGACGGCAATGCCGATCCAGTCGACGGGGAAGACCATCGGCCAGCCCGGGATCGACACCGCGAGATAGCCAAAGCCGAGTCCGAACAGGACACCGAAGATGGCGCCGATTATCCCGAGAATGAGCGACTCGACCAGGAACAGTTGGATGACGTCACGCTTGCGCGCCCCCACTGCTTTCATGATGCCGATCTGTCGGGTCCGTTCGGTCACACTGACGATCATGATGTTCGCGATGCCGATCGAACCGACGAAAAGCGAGAGGCCGGCAACGCCACCGATGAACAACTGGAGTTGATCGAGGAAGGATGTGAACTGGTCGATGGCGTCCTCGACTGTCTGCACCTCGATAGTGTAGCCGGTGTTTTTCAGTTCCTTTGCGACGGACTCCTCCTGAAAGTAGTCCTCGACGTCTTCCTGGACTGACTCGAGTCGGTCGACGTTCTCTGCCAACACGAGCATGCCGGGATATGCACGCTCCTCGTCACCGCTTGGCGTCTCGACGGTCGTGTCGTAGTGGTCGATCGGAGCGAACACACGCGGCTGTCCGCCGCCGGTGTCCTGGTCGACGATACCGGTCACGGTCAGGTCCAGCTCCCTGTCGTCCTGGAGTGTGATGGTGAGTTGGTCACCGACGGTGAGGTTCTCGCCGCCGACCTCCTCTTTCAGGTCGACCATCCGCTCGTTAACGACCGCCTCGTTTTGCGAGCTGAAAGCCTCACCCGCGGTCATGTTGTACAGTTCCGAGTCGAACTGGTCCGGTGTGCCCGCACTCACACTGTACACAGAGCCGCTGCCGCCGGTGATCGTCTCCTCGCCGTGTGTCAGTTGCACGGCCGACAGTGAGGCCGACGGCGCCACGGACTCGACCCCAGCGATGTCCGAGACGGCCGCTACGTCACTCTGCGTGTATATCGGCACGGACACAGATTGCCCGCCACCGAGTCCGCCTCCCTCGGACTGGGTTATCACCTGCATCGTCGGGTCTTCCTCGGTCTCGATTTCGCCCACCACGTCCTGTTTCAGCCCACCGCCAAGCACCATGAACGTAATGACCGCGGCGATACCGATGATGATACCCACCGTGGTCAGCGTCGACCGGAGCTTGTGGCCTGTGATCGCCCGCCAGCTCAGCCGGATGCTCTCAGTGATCTTCATCGGCAATCACCTCCTGGCGACCGCCGGCACCGCCGTCGAGATGCTCGATTTCTTCGAGTTGGCCGTCCACGAGGTGGACGATCCGCTCTGCGTGTTCCGCAATCTCGCGCTCGTGAGTGACCATCAGAATCGTCCGGCCCTCCTCGTGGAGTTCGTGAAAGAGGTCCATAATCTCCGCGCCGGTCTCGGTGTCGAGGTTGCCCGTGGGCTCGTCTGCGAGCACCAGTGAGGGTTCGTTGACGAGTGCCCGTGCGATTGCGACCCGCTGGCGCTGCCCTCCCGAGAGTTCGCTTGGCTGGTGGTCGAGTCTGTCACCCAGCCCGACCCGTTCGAGCAGTTCTTCGGCGCGCCCGCGGCGACCCTTCTCGACGTCCTTGTTGAACACCATCGGCATCGTCGCGTTCTCCGCGGCGGTCAGCCGGGGCATCAGATTGAACGTCTGGAAAATAAACCCGATCTCGGTCCCCCGAAGGCGTGCCCGCTCTTTCTC
>JAQCMX010000167.1 GCA_028274885.1 Haloarculaceae archaeon | reverse complement strand
ATCCCGTTTCTCGTCCCGGGGGTGGGAACCCAGGGCGGTGACGAGAGCGCAGCCGTAACCTATGGCCTGGCGGATGGCGTGGGCCTTGTTAATTCATCGCGTGGGATCATCTTCGCCGGCGAGGACGCCAGAGGGGATTACTTCAAGGCTGCCCGGGCGGCGACAAAACAACTCAAGCGTCGTCTCAACAAACACAGAGACACGTAGCCGGGTCTGCGCGCCGGTGAGATCAGCACGAGCTGACGACAGACTGTCCCTCCCGATTGAATGTGGCGGTGCTCCGGACGGGTCAGGACCTGTAAATACCGACACCGTCGGGAAGATCGTCCCCGGAGGGGATCCGATCGTCGGGGCTGTCGTCGACTTTGCCAGCACACTCGACACACAGTCGAAGTGTCTCGTCGTAGTGATCCTCACACACGAGCTGTCCACACCGACTGCAGGTGTACTCGATCTCTGCGAGCAGGCAGATTTCACACGGGCTGGAAACGCTCACAACTATCTGTAGTGGCTTAGACCGTATCAATGCTGGGCAAGGGCCCCCGAAGATATCGGGAAAGTGCCGGAACACAAAAGCCCGACGCCCATCCAGTCACGCCCATGGAACACGGAGAACGAACAGCGGTCGCGGAGGGGCTACCGGACGACCTTCCCCCGCTGGCTGTCGACATCGACGGGACTCTCACTGACGATCGACGGGCGGTCGATACACGGGTGTTTCCGGTACTCCGTGCCTGGCCTGCACCTGTCGTCGTCGCGACCGGGAAGGCGCTGCCATATCCGGTCGCACTGTGTGAGTTCCTCCGGATCGATCCGGTGGTGATCGCCGAGAACGGCGGCGTCGTCTTACTCGAACGTGAGGACGTTATCCGGTTCGAGGGTCGACCGGACGACGCACAGGCGGTTGCCGAGACGTATCGCGCACGCGGACACGACATCGGTTGGGGGGAGATCGACATCGTAAACAGATGGCGTGAGACCGAACTCGCTGTCAGCACCGACGCACATCGGGAGGCCTTAGAGCGGATTGCTGCGGAACACGGCATGACGGTGGTAGATACGGGATTTGCATATCATGTGACCGCCCCCGATGTGGACAAGGGCAGAGGGATCAAAGCAGTGGCCGACGAGCTTGAACTGTCTCCGACGGAGCTCGTGGCGATCGGGGACTCTGAAAACGACGCCCCGGCCTTCGAGGTGGCTGGAACAGGAATCGCGGTCGCACAGGCCCACCCGACCGCCATCGACGCCGCAGATGTCGTGACTGAAGCCAGCCACGCAGATGGATTTCTCGAAGCCATCGAGTGGATTGTCGACGCTTCGTCCTGACGGCCCCGCGTTGTGAGATTCGCAGATCTGGGAGGGACTACCGGAAACCGGAAGGGGGGACGCTGTTATACATCCTCCGGCGGGGAACACTTATATTCGGTGCGTCACAATCCCACGGTATGAGCCCCGACCGGGCTGTCCTCGAACGCGCTATCGATCGGGGCGAGCGCGAGGGTGGCAACGTCGAGTTCAAAGAGCGGCTCACCAAGGATCTTCACCTCACCGACGGGAAACTGGAGAGTCTCGCCGCACAGCTTCGCCACCGGGTTCTCTCGGGCGACGGGGAGGCGATCTACGTGATCGGTGTGACCGACGACGGCGGGATCGCAGGGATCACACGCCAGGCATTCTCCGAGTCGATGGACGTTCTGTCCCTGCTGACCGACGAGGCGGGTGCCCACATCGATCAGGTTCGGACGTGGGGTGTCGATGGCGACTCCGAAGGGAACGGTCTCGTCGGCGTGGCCACAGTTCGGGAGGGGGCCGGAATCGAAGATCACGATCACATCGTCGTCGGCACTGCCGGCCACGTCGACCACGGGAAATCGACCCTCGTCGGTTCGCTGGTCACGGGTGAGCAAGACGACGGCGAGGGAAACACCCGGAGCTTTCTGGACGTGCAGCCCCACGAGGTCGAGCGTGGTCTGTCCGCAGACCTGTCCTACGGCGTCTACGGGTTCGACGAGAGCGGTCCGGTCCGGATGGACAACCCCCATCGGAAGGGGGATCGGGCACGCGTAGTCGAAGAGGCCGACAGGCTGGTTTCGTTCGTCGACACGGTGGGCCACGAGCCGTGGCTGCGGACGACGATACGAGGGATTGTCGGTCAGAAACTCGATTACGGACTTCTGACAGTCGCTGCCGACGACGGACCCACGAAGACGACGCGTGAACACATGGGTATCTTGCTCGCAACGGAACTCCCGATCATCGTCGCGATCACGAAAGCCGATCTCGTCGACGAAACGCAGATCGCAACGGTCGAACGCGAGGTCGAGGGTCTTCTTCGGGACGTGGACAAAACCCCTCTGCGGGTCGATCGACACGGGGTCGATACCGCACTCGACGAGATCAGCGAGACTGTCATACCCATCGTTACCACGAGCGCGGTCACGGGCAAGGGGTTGGACATACTCGACGAACTGTTCGAACAACTGCCAAAGACCGGATCCACAACGGCCGACGAACGCTTCCGGATGTACGTCGACCGTACCTACAACGTCACAGGTGTCGGGGCCGTCGCGTCAGGAACGATCAAAGCCGGCGAGGTTGAGGCCGGCGACGAACTGCTGATCGGTCCCATGCCGAACGGTCGGTTCCGGGAGACCGAGGTGCGATCTATCGAGATGCACTACCACCGGGTCGACCGGGCGACCGCCGGTCGTATCGTCGGGATCGCACTCAAAGGGATCGAAGAGGAGGCGATCGAGCGGGGGATGGTCCTGCTTCCTCGGGACGCCGATCCCGACCCGGTCCAGGAGTTCGAGGCCGAGGTGATGGTTCTCAACCATCCGACCCGCATCGGCCCCGGCTACGAACCGGTCGTCCATCTTGAAACGGTGAGCGAGGCGGCAGCGTTTTACCCCGAAAACGAACAGTTACTGCCCGGAGACACGGGCCGTGCCACGGTTCGGTTCAAGTTCCGCCCCTATCTCGTCGAGGAAGGTCAGCGGTTCGTGTTCCGGGAAGGTCACAGTAAAGGCGTTGGCACCGTCAGAAATATCGATTGAGTGCCACCCCGCGCCAAGCACACATAGCTAAAGCCGACACACAAGCGCCTATCGCTAAACTCAACACCTAATTTGAGTGAGTGGTTCCGGGCACACCCACCCTCTGGCGTCGTATTTTTCGAGGCAATGCTTCGAACTCACTGGACGATTGTCCGCAGTGTCTCTTCGGTGAGAAGCCTGGTAAACCCGACAGCCTCACTCACCATCCAGGCGAGAAAAACGACGTACAGCCCGATAAGGAGGTAGCCTTCAGTTTGTGTGAGTTCGAACTGGGTAGCCGAGACCACGACCACTACCAGGGTTGAGTAAAACAGGAAAAGCATCAGTGGTACAGACGTGAGAAATCCGATCGAAACGCCACCAGCGAGAATCACACCGACAGGCAGTGCGGCGACGAGATTGAACGTGTTTGTCCCGAAAACGTTTGCGACAGCTGCCTTCTGGTCCCCGTCTTTGCCCATCTGTACACCGACGAGGAGGTCCGGAAAGGAGCTCAGTATCGAAAGGATGGTGACGGACATCAAAAATGGGGGGGCGTCGATCGCCTCGGAGATCTCGATTGTCATGGCGATCATCGATTCAACGCCGACCAGAATGACACCCAGTCCGGCACAAAACAGCACGAGCTGTTTGGGTACCTGCGTCTGGTAATCGGTCGCTACGCGTCGCTTGTCCGTCTGTCCACCCACAATGAGAATAACGTACACGGCATAGAGAACCAGCAGCCCGATCCCCATCTGCGGGGTTATCTCGGCGGTTTCCGTTCCGTCGGTCCCGAGGACGCCGAGTGCGATCACCGCAAAGAACCCCAGGATCGCCACGAGATAAAATATCGCATCACGGTACACGATCCCTCGTGTGGTCGACGTGTCACCGGTTGCTATCGTGACAATACCGGGGATCACGAGGATATTGAACACAGCGGTTCCGATGAGAGCCCCGGCTCCGATCCCGAATTCGCCGAGAATCACCACAGAAATGACGATGATCGCCAGTTCCGGAAACGATGTGGCGACTGCGACGATGAGCCCCCCTTGGATTGCCTGTGACACCCCGTAGTGATCACTGACCTTCGAGGTGGTAGACTCGACGATGTTTGCGCCTCGCCAGGTGAAAAAAAATCCAATTACACCGAGGACGATCCACACAGCGAGTGGCTGGTTACCAAGTAACTCTTGGATTACCGTCACCGTACGGAATGAACACTCAGATGATTCTTAACTGTTCGGATATTCTGACGACAACTTCCGATCTCGTCTCCCGTTGGAGGCTGCCAGCCAGGTCGACGGTCACACGTTCGGATTGACGCCACCTATGAGTACCAGCGGACAGACCGGTGACGGATTGGCCCTTTGAGATAGTTCTCGTAGCTGTGGTAAGATTTCTATAACACGCTATCTAAACAGTACGGTGGATGACGGACAAAGATATCCCATCCGGGATGTGTTCGTGGGTCAGATACTAACCGAGACGGATTTCGTCGAACTCGCAGCAGCGGAAAACCATCCCGCAAACACAACTGTAGCGGACTGTATGAGTTTCCCTGTCACGACGGTCAACGGGTCGACAAGACCGGGGGATGCTGCCAAACTGATGTCAGAAGATAATACGTATCCCCGTCCGGGATCGTGGGAACCGTCTTATCGGTTCTTCAAGTATGATCAAACACTGGTGCCGACGATCCCAGGGTGGCTAAAACATCCCGTTCATCTGGGCGAGGCCGGTTTTTAAATACGAGGGCCGGGTGATCCGGTCGTGATCCTCCGCCGTCAGTTTGAAATCGAAGATGTCGATATTCTCGGCGAGGTGGTCGCGAGACCCAGACTGTGGAATCGTCATCACATCTTTGTGTTGGGTTGTCCACCGGAGGGCGGTCTGTGGGCCGGTCTTGTCGTATGTCGCACCGACCTGGGACAGTAGATCGTCGTCGACGGCCCATCCGTTCGCAAGCGGGCTGTAGGCGGTCAGGATCACATTGTTTTTCTGACAGTACTCGAGTAGCTCCCGCTGGGGCCACCACGGATGGAACAACACCTGATTCGTAAAGATCGGAACTGATGAAAGTGTCCGAGCGCGGTCGAGACGTTCCACATCAAAGTTGCTGACCCCGATGTGTCGGGTCAGTCCCTGCGCTACTGTTTCGTTCAGCCCGGCGATTACCTTCCCTAACTCGGCCAGGGGATGGGGCCAGTGGATGAGCAACAGATCGACCGTGTCGACGCCCAGTTTCTCGACACTCCTCTCTGTCGATCTGACTATCTCGCCCACAGTCCGGTGAGTGGGAGCGACCTTCGTCGTGAGAAACACCTCCTCACGGTCGACCGGGCTGTCGGTGATCGCCCGGCCCACTGCGCTTTCGTTTTCGTATAACTGCGCGGTATCGATGTGCCGGTATCCCAGTTCCAGTGCCGTCTGTACCGATCGGTATGTCGTCTCCTCGTCCATCTGCCAGGTACCCAGACCGAGCACCGGGACCTGCTCGTCGGCGCGGGTGACGTACTCCATACCATCCTCGACGGTCTCCGGAGTCAAAGTTTTTCAGCCCGTACAAAAAGATAAGACCGCTGGCCTCGACGGTCGATCATGGAAGAGACTGACCCACTCACGATTCGCCGTGCAGATGACGTCTCGTACGAACCGGTCGAGGCGGCAGACGGACTCGAAAAGGGCGTTCTGATCGACGAAGACTACGGTGGAACCGAGGTGGCAATCAGGCGGTTCACACTCACAGCGGGGGGACAGGTTCCAAAACACACAAACGAGATCGAACACGCTCAGTACGTGCTCACCGGCGGGTACACGGTGGGTGTTGGCGACTCGGAACTGAAGGTTTCTACCGGGGACTCAGTCCACATCCCAGCGGGAGCAGTTCACTGGTACCGGAACCACTCCGACAAACCGGGGGCGTTCATCTGTGCAGTGCCGGTCGGCAACGACGATATCCAGGTTCTCGAGTGATCAACGGACAGACATCGAGTCTGAGTCGGGACACACGAACGCACCACTCAAATACTGGCAGTCCCTACGGTGGATTGTGTCACGACAGGCTGTCCGCGTTGATACGCTGTTTTTACACGAGGACAGCGGCCAGTACCGGACAGTTGTCCAGCGGGATGGTGATCGCGTATTTATCGGCGTCCTCGAGATCAAAGAGACGGACGCGGGCCCGAGACCTGCCAGACTACGTATCACCGAGGGGACAAGCGAGGAACTCCGCAGTCCCGACGAATTCGTCGAACTCGCACGCCACGCCACCCGGATCCGGATATCCCAGCAGACGACCCGCAGGGGACGGGAGGAACTGAACGCACTCTTTGGGGCATACCAGCTCGATGCAAAGGTAGTCCGGACCTGTCGTCTCTGTGCGAAAGGCGGGTGGTACTCCCCGCTCACCGACGAGAACGCGATCCAGACCGAAACCGAAGAGATCTGCCCGGACTGTGCGCGCGAACAACTCGACCGCGAACTCGCCTATCACGGCGACATCACGGGCGCCGCACAGTCCCGTCTCGAGGAGCTTCTGTTCGAAGTACAGGATCTCGAACGGATCACCAACCTCCTCCAGGGTGAACTCGATCCGGAACTGACGAAGTTCGACGAGATCAGTCCCACCGTAGAGGATGTCGATCCGGTCCCCGTCGACTCGCTTTCGTTGCACCCGGGCTTACAGGGGAAACTCGAGGGACGATTCGACCGCCTGTTGCCCGTCCAGAGTCTCGCCGTCGAGAACGGCGTCACCGACGGGAGCGACCAGCTAGTCGTCAGTGCCACCGCAACCGGGAAGACACTCGTCGGTGAGATGGCTGGACTGGACCGCACGCTCAACGGCAGGGGGAAGATGTTGTTTCTCGTTCCGCTCGTCGCCCTCGCAAACCAGAAATACAACGAGTTTCAGGAGCAGTACGGCGATGTTGTCGACGTGACACTGCGTGTCGGTGCTAGCCGGATCAACGACACCGGAGAGCAGTTCGACCCTGGCGCCGACGTGATCGTTGGCACCTACGAAGGGATCGATCACGCGCTCCGCACCGGCAAGGACCTCGGCGATATTGGAACAGTCGTTATCGACGAGGTACATATGCTAGGCGAGGGGGAGCGTGGACACCGTCTCGACGGCCTGATTAGCCGTCTCAAGCACTACTGTAGGCGGTACAGCGAGGGCCAGACACAGTGGATTTACCTCTCTGCGACGGTCGGAAATCCCAGGACGCTAGCGGAAGCGCTCGAGGCCACTCTCATCGAGTTCGAGGAACGTCCTGTCCCGATCCAGCGCCACGTGACCTTTCTGGATAGCCGGGAAAAGGTCGATGTGGAGAACAAACTCGTCAGACGGGCCTTCGATAGCAAATCGAGCAAAGGGTATCGCGGTCAGACGATCATCTTCACGAACTCGCGCCGGCGGTGTCACGAGATCTCCCGGCGCATCGAGTACTCGTCGGCGCCGTATCACGCGGGGCTTGATAACAAGCGCCGAAACAGGGTCGAACGGGAGTTTGCCGACCAGGAACTTGCCGCGGTGGTGACGACGGCGGCGCTCGCTGCTGGCGTCGACTTTCCGGCCTCGCAGGTCATCTTCGACTCGCTCGCGATGGGGATCGAATGGCTCTCAGTCCAGGAGTTTCACCAGATGCTGGGACGTGCAGGCAGGCCGGATTACCACGACGAGGGAACCGTTTACCTGCTGGTCGAACCCGATGGGGCTTACCACGGCAGCCAGGAGATGACCGAGGACGAGGTGGCGTTCAAACTCCTGAAAGGTGAGATGGAACCGGTCCAGACGCGGTACGACGAGGCCGCCTCCGTCGAGGAAACCCTTGCCAACGTGACCGTCGGCGGTTCCCGGGCGAAGGTGCTCAACGAGCGGATGGTCGGCGAAGTGCCGACCAAACACGCCCTTGGCAAGCTACTGGAATACGAATTCATCGATGGGCTGGAACCAACTCCGACAGGACGGGCAGTCACCAGACACTTCCTGTCACCCGGGGATGCGTTTGCCATCCTGGACAGCCTCAGGACCGGCAAAAGCGCCTCCGACCTCGTCGCCCGGATGGCACTGCGCGGCGAGGATCTGTAAGCAGTTCACATCCCGCGAGAAGTTCGGACCCAGTAACCGACCTCGGTGTCGGTCCTGCCGGAATGATGGCCCTCGATCTCTCAGACTGTCGATAGCCAGTCGAACGTCTGTCGACGCATACGCTCCTCTACACCCCGCGAGAACCGGTGTTTCTCACCCGCGTACCTTTGAACGAATACGTCGACACCCAGTTTATCCGCAACCTCAAAGCTGTGTTCGACGGGAACAGCCGGGTCAGCGCCGCCGTGAAAGATTGCCACCGGGACGTCCAGTGTCGACGTGACAGCCTCGAACCCGTACTCGTCGAGATCATCGAAGAATCGTCGATCGATCCGAAATCCGGGTGCAACCTCCTTGCTCCCCCCGTCCTCAACGACCGCTCTCCACTCGTCGAAACTCCTGTTGTAGGTAACGGGTGCTCTGCCCACGATGGCCTCGACGCGGTCGGAACCGGTGGCGTAATGAAAGGCAACCTTCCCGCCAAAACTGGAACCGAACAGGACCAGGGATGGCGGTGCGAACTGTTCGATAACGGCTTGAAGATCCGCGAGCCGTGAGCTGAGTGTCTGCTCCACAAACTGTCCGCCCGAGTCTCCGCAGCCGCGGAAATCGAACCGGACAGCATTGTAGCCTTCTTCGACGGCCCGCCGACAGCGACCCTCGTAACTCCCGGATTTGTCGCTTACAAACCCGTGACAGAAGACGATCCACCGGTCCGTCGCTGCCTTGTGATGAACGACAGCAACGTGTTCGCCCGAAGCAACCGGGATACGGTCTGTGTTCACCATATATTCGCTCACGTCTCCCGTTGATATATAGAACTGTGCTTTTTTAACTCGAAACGAAAACGGGGGTGGAAAACGGGAGGTTCTTTATTATCAGAAAAAAAGGTACGCCAATGGCATCGATACCGGCGTTCGACCGGATAGATTACGCCGCAGGTCTCGTAGCAGTGACGTTGCTCGCGGTAGCGTACGGGTTTACGGCCGATCTCGTCGTGCGCTATGCCGTCTGGCTCGTCGTCTTTACTGTCTGGATGGCCTGGTTTGTCTACTATGGGACCAAGTGGATGTACGATGTCGACGATCTGACGGGATGAGCGCGTCGATCGTCGCCGTGGTTCCGAAGGTGACAGGATTTCGCCACCACTATACCCGGACCGAGGCTAGTATCTCCCGATGTACGATTTCCCGCCGTTGGACCGGTACGACCTCCTCGCCGGAGCGGCGGTTCTGGTGCTGATTGTGTTTGCGTATCTCATCTACCCCGTCCATCTCGTCCAGATTACCGTCTGGCTCCTCATTTTCGTCGTTTTCCTGGCCTGGATGGCCTACTTCGGATGGAAGTGGGTCTTTGACATGCGACCCGATGGGT
>JAQCMX010000149.1 GCA_028274885.1 Haloarculaceae archaeon | reverse complement strand
GTTACCGTCTTCTCATCATCCTCGACCCGGACCCGGAGTCCAGAACCTACCGGTAGCACAGTTTCGGTTTCCGTATGCCAGACTGAGGCCATCAGGTGGATGGCATTGTAGCCGTCCTCGACCCCAACTCGCTGGGTCCGTCTTCCCGTAACCGTCCAGAACCCCTCCGCGTACGTATACGAGAGTCCGACGGTCAGGTTCCCCTGCTGTTTGGTTCCGATCATCCTCATTCCGGTGCGGTGGGGTGGGTAGTACACCTTCTCGGGGTGGCTCGATTCGGGTGACAGATCCCCGACTTCCGGTTCGGACTCGTCCAGGACGTTGCCGGTCAGACACCCAGCGAACGCAGACACGACTGCAGGACCGCCAAAACGGAGAAGATCTCGTCGTTTCATACGATTTTATTTGTAAAACCGGGAGTTAGAGACTCTGGTGCGTTGGTCGAACGACTGTGGGCTCTGTTCGAACTGTGTACGCCGTCGCGTGCGTTCGGAGTCGGTGGTTTCATGAGACAGATGGTTGCGTCTGGGCTGTCGTATGCAGTCGGGGATCAATACAGTACCGACCCGGACAGATCGTGTGAGACTGTCCATTGGCTCTACCACTCTCAGATCCCGGGGAGTGAGCGCTTTTTACGTGGGGGAACGAGGAAGTTTCCCCGGCGGCGAACGAAGATGTACTGAAGAATCCCGTTGTTGAGACGTTGGCCGACCCCCTGACCGCTAAAGCCTTCGCCGGCAACAGCCTTCCGCGTGCGTACGAACTCCTCGATACGCTGCTGGTGGGCGACAAAGTGGACCCCCGGCCTGTCGCCGTCGACGGTATTAAAGTCCCGGCGCAAAAGCGGCGGCGTTCCGTCCGGATCTCGTGCGCGTGCTGCCTTCTGGGCGTGTCCGACGATCCCGTGTTCCCGGGCGTCTTGTTCGGTTCGGGCCGCAATCTCCCCGGCAACGCCGGTACTCGTCTCGAGTTTTTCCCCGACGTCACCGACCATGCCTGACTCTGCGTGCTCGCGGCTGAACATCTTCGCGACCCGCTGGTACTGGCTGTCCTGTTCGAACCAGGTCCGGAGCTGCAACTCGAGCGATTCGACGTGTGTCGTCGTCCCACCGGCGTACGGTCCCTCCGCGATCGTAACGCGGTCCTCGGAAGCCTGACTCGCACTGAACCCGGAGCGAAATCCCATGAAGAAGGGTGCCTCCTCGGGGACAGAGTCGGGAACACCGTCGGTGTCGGTGTACTCGGCTGGCAGCCCGGCACCGACAAAGCCCGTCCGTCGGGGGCTGGCCTGCTCGAACACACCCTCCAGCGTCGCCTCCATCTCGACGCCGTTTGCTTTTGCCCGCTTCCCAAGGAGGGCCTGCTCGGCTTCCAGAACCACGTCCGGGTTGTCACTCGATAGGGTCACCAGCGCGTCGAACTCGTCGAACTCGGGTGACTCCATCGACGTGAGTGGCTCCGGTTCGGGAATCGGTGACTCCTCACCGATCACCCGGAAGTACTCCGGGGTGTATCCGACGGTAAACAGCAGGCCACCGGTATCGTGGGCGTAGGCCGACTCGAGGGACTGAAGCGCGGATTCGACCTGTTCGCGTGCCTCCTTGTCGGGCGTTCCGGTAAGCGAAAGTGGAACCAACACGTGGTGACGCGAGAGACGGATATTCCCGTCCTGGTCAGTGTCGAGCGCGTCGTTCCAGGCATGCTGGCGCGCTGGCCGCTCGCCGGGTGTGCCCGTTGGCACGTCAGTTTCCCCGGTCGCATCCTGACAGGCCGCAAGCGCAGCCGCGCCCCCCACTGCAACGAGTCCCCGCAGATACCCACGGCGGGAGAGAGCGTTTGTCCTATCACTCATCGTCTGTACCGAGGGTTGCGAGCTATTTTGCGGTTGTGGTCCGTCCGTCGACGGTGACCGTCTAACCGGCTGGCAACTGACACACTGAACCGTTTCGAACAGAAACTGGGCTTCCGAGGGTCTACGATGGGGGATGTTATTCGACCAGGACCGCGTTTACCTGTCCGTCCTGTCCCGGCCTCGATGTGACCTGTGCCGTCCCCGCGTCTGTTTCGACGATTGCACCACGGGTGATGATGTTTCGCCGTGCGTAGTTAGGGTCTGCCGGATTCTCGACCACGTCCGTGATTTCAGCGGCGACGACCTCCGCTCCCGTGGCGACGCTTGCGACGTTGGTCTCGATTGCGCGATACTTCTCGTTGGTTCCGCGTGCGTCGACCGTCTTTAACTTTGGCTCCCCGACCTGTGTCTCGGTCGGCTCTGACCCGAGCTCGTGTTTCCGACGGTTCCGCTTTGGCCGTAGTCGTCCGCCCGTTCGCTTGCGGGTCGAACGTCCCTGATCTCTCATGTCCCGAAGGTGGGGTAGCCAGCACTTCAACCCCTCGACTCCCGACGCTGGTCTGGAGCGCCTGTGACGACAGATTTACACGCTTTGGACCCGCTATCGATGACGATGAGTCTGAGGCTGGCGGTGGCTGCCCCCTTTTTACAGCGTGGCGTCGAGCGCATGGGGGAAAGCGAATTTGTCGTCGCGCTGTCACTTGACCGGGACTGGTTCTCGCCGGACCAGGCCAAACGTCTCATCGATGCTGCTGCGATCGAGGGACTGCTCGAACGTGACGGCGACGATCTCAGGGTGGCGTTCGAACCGACGGAGGTCGAGGTTCCAGACGATTTCGTTCCCGAAGAGAGCATTCTGCAGCAACGAACGACATTCGAGCGAGTTCTCGAACGTATCGTCGAGGCAGAGATCGAGAAACAGACCGCAGTCGCGGACATCAACCGCCTGCAGGCGGATCTGGCTGTTTCGGTCGAATCCGCAGCCGTCCTGTATGCCCGACGGCGTGGTATCGACGTCGTCGGATTGGCCAGGCGAGCGCGTGCTGAACTGTAACATTGGAGGAATTACACGTGGTAGACGAACGAATCACGGACGGAAGGCGGATCGGACAGCTACTCGCGTCGGAGCTTTCGGGTCTGGACATCCCGCCACTCGATGGCGTCGAAATCGTCGACGCGACCCCAGACGCCGAGCCGAGTGCGACCGGGACACAGGGCTACCGGCTGCAGTACCGAGACCAGGTCATCGCCGTTGCTTTATTGTACCCCGAACAGGTCGTACTCTCGTTTGACCACCCGTCGATCAGTTCGTGTCAATTCCCCGGCTCTGCGGAACGATCTGCGCTGCGGATCCGGAGTGGGCGTGAGGTCAAGCGGGCGGTCGATACAGTTCGGACAGTGCTCGAACGTGCGGACGTTTGATACCGATCATTGCAGTCATTTTCGCCTTCCGAATCAGGAAAGGAAGGTTCTTTATTACGCGGGCCGGTGATCTTGCTGATGTCATTTTTCGATCACCTGCGCCGACGGATCGAGGCCACGGGCAGTCTCGTGTCCGTCGGGCTCGACCCCGACAGGGACCGCCTTCCCGAGGCTGTCGAGGGTGCCGACCTGCCACGGTGGGCGTTCAACCGGCGGATCATCGACGCGACCCACCAACACGCCGCCTGTTACAAGCCAAACGCCGCCTTCTACGAGGACGGCGATGGCTGGCGTGCCCTCCGTGAGACAGTTGCGTACGCTCACGGCAAAGATGTCCCGGTTGTTCTGGATGCAAAACGTGGGGATATCGGCAATACCGCAAGAGAGTACGCGGAGTTACTCGACGTGGCCGACGCGATCACGGTCAATCCGTATCTCGGTCGGGACTCGCTGGAGCCGTTTCTCTCCCGCTCGAAAAAGGGTGTGTTCGTTCTCTGTCGGACCTCCAACCGCGGGGGTGCGGATTTGCAAGATCTCGAACTCGC
>JAQCMX010000125.1 GCA_028274885.1 Haloarculaceae archaeon | reverse complement strand
CCACGCGTGCCGAGTGTCGCCATGCGTGGTCGTCGGTCCGCGAAATCGGCTGTGGTAACTCACACGACGGGTCGAATCAGATCCGCACGACACGGACCGCCGTGGATCCACTCGGGTCGCCGGTAGTTGCGGCAGCATCCCTGTGGGATTTTTTGGAGGATTAGCGGATGTGTATCGCCGGCCGGCCAGGTTCGGCTTTGTGTGCGAGGTCACCGTCCCCGGCCTGACTGACGTGCACCTCGGCGCCGAACTCGTCACGGATCAGCCAGGCCGCCCGCTCGAGCAACTCCTGTTCCGCCGCTGGTGATAACACCGGTTCGAGTCGCTGCTGGCGCTGCTGGAGGGCCTCGGCGTAGGACTGGGCCTGCTCGCCAACAGACTGCAGGTGCTTCTGGGACATGATCTTGCCCACGAGCGCCTCGGTCGGATCCGCGTCGCGTGCGGTCTGGTAGGCACTGTACTTCCACTCCGGGGCGATACCGATCTCGATCACGTCGGGGTCGGTTATGTCTGCAACCTCGACGATATCGCGCACGTCGTCACGGAGCCCTTCGACGACGCGACGTTCGATGTCGTACTGTGCAACGTCGGTGCCCGGGTCAGGCCAGTCGGCGTCGACGACGAGGCCCCCGCCGCGGAGTCGGTTCCACAACTCCTCGCCGAGATAGGGGGTCAACGGTGCGACAAGCCGCGTCAACACCGTCAGGCCGCGACGGTACACCGCTTCCTGGGGGGTATCGAAACTCCGATACTGGCCGAGCAGGGCCGCAAGCCCGCGGATTTCTGTGACTGCACGGTGAAACCGGAACGACTCGTAATCCTCTGTTACGGCCGCAATCGTCCGGTCGATCTCGCGGGCAACGTACTCGTCGTGGGACCTGCGTTCCTCCCGCGTGGCCGAACCGTCGACGAACGACCGGACCATCTCGTAGAGTTGCTGCTGGAGGTCGTAAGCACTGCTGACGTCCTTTGCGGTCCACTCGAAGTCCTGCTCCGGATGTGCCGCCGAGAGCACGAACAGGCGGGTCGTCTCCGCACCGTACTCGTGTGGGCTGACCACGTTTCCTTTGGTCTTCGACATCTTCTCGCCGCTGTGCAAAACTGTGCCCTGATTGATCAGACGTCGGACCGGTTCCCGGACGTTCACATAGCCCAGATCAGCGAGCGCTCGGGTAAAAAAGCGGATATAGAGGAGATGGAGGATGGCGTGTTCCTCACCACCGACGTACGCGTCGACAGGTAACCACGCGTCGGCGCGATCGGGGTCAAAGGGGATATCGTCGCGGTCGGGGGAGAGATACCGCAGGAAGTACCAGGAGGAGTCCACGAAGGTGTCCATCGTGTCGGTCTCCCGTGTTGCGGGCTCTCCACACTCCGGACAGTCAGTCTCGACGAACTCCGTCGCCTCCGCGAGCGGGTTGCCGGTGGTCTGGACGTACTCCGGGAGTTCGATCGGTAGCTCATCCTCGGGAACGAGAACCGGCCCGCACTCCTGGCAGTGAACCACGGGGATCGGCGTCCCCCAGTAGCGCTGGCGGGAGATAAGCCAGTCTCGCAGGCGGTAGGTCACGTCCTCCGTTGCCCTGTCGAGGTCTTCGAGTAATCGCTCGCGGGCAGCTTCGCTTGCCAGTCCATCGTAGTCGCCACCTTCTGTCACCATCCCTTCGTCGGTAAATGGCAGTGCTTCGACTGTCTGTTTCTCGCCGACCGGTTTGACCACAGTCTCGATTCGCAGATCCTGCTCCCTTGCGAACTCGTGATCACGTTCGTTGTGCCCCGGCACACCCATTAGTGCGCCCGTTCCGACGTCCTCGAGTACGTAATCGGCGACGTAAACCGGCAGCTCGCGCCCTGTGACCGGATGGGTTGCGGTCGCGGCTGTTTCGACACCGGAGTACTGGCCGACGTTGCCCTCTCGCGCGCGATCGAGGTACCGAGCCACGTCGTCGTCCGTTCTGGCAAGTGTTTGCGCGAGGTCGTGACCGGGAGCTATCGCAATGTAGGTCGCCCCACAGATCGTGTCGAGTCGGGTCGTAAACACCTCCACGTCGTCGTGATCGGGGACGTCGAAGGACACACGGATCCCCTCTCGTTTGCCGATCCAGTTGCGCTGGATCTCCCGAACGCTCTCGGGCCACCCGTCCAGATCCGCGAGCCCCTCGACCAGCTCCGCCGCGTAATCTGTGATGGTGAAAAACCACTGGTCGAGTTCCCGCCTCGTCACCGGCGTCTCGCACCGCCAGCAGACCTCGGTCCCGGTATCGTCTGAGTCGTGTCCGTCGTGATCGTGCTCAGTTGTCTCGCCCAGCACTGCTTCGACAACCTGTGCCTCCGCGAGTACCGTCTCACAGTCGGGACACCAGTTCACCTCGGCCCCGCGGTACTCGACGAGGTCGTTCTCGTAGAACTCACGGAAAAACTGCTGATTCCAGCGGTAGTACCCCGGATCGCAGGTCCTGATCTCGCGGGACCAATCGTAACCGAACCCGAGCGCCTCCATCCCCTCCCGCATCTGCTTGATGCACGCTTCCGTCCAGGACTCCGGATCTGTGTACCGTTCGTACGCTGCGTTCTCCGCAGGGAGCCCGAAGGCATCCCAGCCCATGGGATGTAGTACATCGTCGCCACACATCCGCCGATACCGTGCATACGCATCCGTGATCGCGTAGTTGCGGACGTGTCCCATGTGGAGGTGTCCCGACGTGTAGGGAAACATTCCGAGGACGTACGTCGGGTTCGTCGCGTCCACCAGTTCGTACGCGTTCTCCTGGTCCCAGACGTACTGCCAGTACTCCGAGACGGCCTGAGAAGAATACTCTTCGCGGTGGCTCATCACCTCATAGGTTGCCACAGCCAGCGGAAAAATATAGGGGTCTCACCGCGCCGGCGTCGGC